>DATENM010000142.1 GCA_035275065.1 Blastocatellia bacterium | reverse complement strand
CGGCCCAGATCTTCGCCAGCGCCGTCTCGCTCTCGCCCACCGGCACTTCGTATTCCCGCGCCACATACGCATCTCCTTGCGGCGCCGGCAGCGCCTGACGATCCACCTTCCCGTTCGGCGTCAACGGCAAGCGCTCCAGCCGCACATAGGCCGTCGGCAGCATGTACTCTGGCAGTTTATCTCCCAGATATGCTCGCAACTCTTCCGCTCCTAATCCTTCCCCGTTTGCCTCCACAGGCGTGTAGTAGGCTACCAGCCGCTTGTCGCCCACCGTATTTTCCCGCGCCATCACCACCACTTCCCCCACACCGGCGTGTTCGGCTAGCCGCGCCTCAATCTCCCCTAATTCGATCCGGTATCCTCGGATCTTGACCTGAAAGTCATCCCTTCCCAGAAACTCAATCCTTCCGTCTTCCCGCCATCTAGCCAGGTCACCGCTCCGATACATCCGCCCACTGCTCTCGACAAACGGGTCGGCTAGAAATCGCTCCGCCGTCTGTTCCGGTCGCCCCAGGTATCCTCTGCCTACTCCGGCTCCCCCGATGTACAGTTCGCCCGCTACGCCCATCGGCACGGGCTGTCGGTGCTGATCCAATATGTAGATCTGCGTGTTTGCTATTGGACGTCCAATCGTCGGCTCGATAGCGTTATCCTCGACAGGCCCTGAGGTAGCTACCACCGTCGCTTCCGTCGGTCCGTAATTATTGACCAGCATGAACGGCGACACCTGCGCCGGCAGCCGGCGTAACACATCGCCGCCGACATACAGGATACGCTGGCGCGCGTTGGTGATCCCCTGAGCGAAAGCCAATTCTGCGATTGGGGTTGGCAAGAAGCTGATTTCTGGTTCCTTGCTCTCCCACCAGGCGAGCAATGCCTCAGGATCGCGTGCAACCATCGGCGGCGGCAACAGCAGGGTCGCCCCCGCGCAGAGCGCCGGCCAGACCTCCCAAGTAAAGGCGTCAAATCCAAAACCGGCCACACTCGACGAGCGCACGCCGCGCTCTATCTCGAAGGATTTGCGGGTCCAGCAAATCAAATTCAGCAGGCTGCGATGCTCAATGGCCACGCCTTTCGGCGCGCCGGTAGAGCCGGAGGTGTAAATCACATAAGCTAGATTCGCGGGGCTGTGCCCAACATCGGCCCGCTTCGGATTCATATCCGGCGACCCTGCCCACAGGGCCGCCTCGGCAAGATTCAGCACCGGCAGCTCTTCGCCGATCCCGGCAAATAGGTTTCTCAGATGCGCTTGCGTCAGCACCACTAGCGGCGCGCTATCCTCCAGCATGTAGCGCAGGCGCTCGGCGGGATAGGCTGGGTCGAGCGGTACATATGCTCCTCCTGCCTTCAATGTTCCTAACAGACCTGTGATCATCTCCAGGCTTCGTTCGGCACAGATGGCCACCCGCGCATCCGGCCCGACGCCCAGTCTTCTCAGATAATGCGCTAGCTGATTGGCCCGGCGATTTAGCTCCGCATAAGTCAAAACGTCACCTTCGAACACCACTGCGACGGCGTCTGGTGCCGTTGTCACCTGTTTCTCAACTAGTAGATGAACGCAAGCGTCCGCGGCATAGTCTACAGCCGTCCGATTCCATTGTTTCAGCGCTTGCTGCTCCGTGTCGGTTAGAAGGGGCAAATCCGCAATGCGAGCATACGGATCTCTGATCGCTTCTTCCAACAAAGTTGCTAGGTGTCCGACTAAACGTCCCACTGCCTCATCCGAATACGATCTTCGATCATATTCAACCCGTAGTGAGAGGTCTGGCTTGCTGAAGCCAGCCACTGCCAGGGGATAATGCACAGGGCAGCGCCGCGAGACACCGCCCGACCACAATTCGCATCCTTCCCGCTGCAACCCAGAACCGGGGCTGTATTCATCAAAGGCCACAAGGCTCTGAAAGAGTTCCGCGGCTCGGTCGAGTCCGCTGCCCGCTCGGATGCGGGTCAAGGGTGTGCATTCGTATGACCTCATGGCCACGTGCTGGTCTCTCAGCTCCTGTAGCAGATTGAGGAACGTCTTGCGTCCTTCGACATGCAAGCGGATGGGGACTGTGTTGATCAGGAGGCCGACGACAGAACCGACGCTTTCAAAATCCGTGCGACGACCAGATCGCGTTTCGCCGAACACCACATCCTCTTGACCGCTGTAGCGGGACAGTAGCACTGCCCATGCGGCTTGCACGATCCAGTTGATGGTCAGCTTCTTTGACTGCGCCAGCAGTTGGAGAGAATCCTTGACCTCTGCCGGAAGGCTGAAGTGCACGGTTTGATATCTTTCTCCTGATTGTCCCGCGTCGGATTCCCACGGCAACTCCAACTTCGTCGGGGTTCTGAAGGTCTCTAGCAAATTCCACCAATACTGTTCCGCATCGGATTGGTCCTGCCGATAAAACCAATCAACGTAATCCGCGTAGCTGGGTGGGGGCGGCAATTCCAGGTTCTGGTTGCGGCGATATGCTTCGTAAAAGAGCGAGACCTCCTTCATCACGATCAGCCGCGAGCGACCATCTAGCAGGATGTGATGATGTGTCCACAAAAACAGGTGTTCATCACCTGCCAGCTTCAATAACGTGATGCGCATCAATGGTGCTGTCGAGAAATTGAACCCGCGCTTCCGTTCACGCAGCAGCAAGGATTGGAGAAGGTCGTCCTGATCGGTGGCCGGAACACTGGCCCAATCCTGGATTTCGATGGGTACTGAAATACCCTCGCATACCTTTTGGAGAGGCTCGCTTAAACCTTGCCACAAGAAACATGTCCTTAAAATGTCATGCCGATTGATTACGCTCCGCCAAGCTTGCTCAAAAGCGCGAAGGTCCACGTCCAATGGCAACTTGCATACAGTCTGTGCGACGTACACACCGTCGTCCGGCGCGGACAAGCCCTGAAACAGCATCCCCTGCTGCATTGGCGTAAGGCGGTATGACCTTTCGATAGGACTACGTGCAATCACAGTACTCTCCAAGAGAGCCCGAACCCAATGACACGCCCTGTTTCGAGCGTTGGCTGGCGAAGTCAAACCGAGATTACTAGTGACACCGATTCAGACCATAATCAGCCGACCTCTTCCCGCGAGCGTGCTCAGATCAATGTCGGCGACGCATTTCACATTCACATAATCGAGTGTGAGATTACCCTCCACGTGGGCCGTCCCGGTTCCATTCTCAAAGTCGGCATTACTGAAATCGGAGGTGGAGCGATCCAGGCGGAACCCGAGTTCCGTTCCTCCCCTGGTCTGCGTAAACTTGATATGAACATAGTCGCGGTCGATTGCCTCTTTGAGCAATTTCACGGTCTTTTCGGGGCGCAGTCCGACTTCGACTTCATGTTCGCCTTCACACAAACGCTCGACGAGACTCCTCTCACGCGGCGCATTAGGGTCGGGCGGCGGCGGCGGCGGCGGGTTCCTGGCGAATTCCTCCATCTTCAGCCTCAGGCTGAGCGGCCTCATATCGGTCCAAACTTCCTCAATGTAGGCCAGGCATTCCTGTTTCGGACCGGTCTTGCCAGCATCTCGCCACCCCGGCGGATTGGCTTTGTACGCCGCCAATATTGAATACTGCTCCTCATGATTCACAACGACTTTGTAGATGGTCGTGTCTTCGCGATCTCGGTCATTCCAAGTCATGGTTGCATCTCCTTGAAAATAGGTTTTACGGGTGAACCCGTGGACGGTTGAGCCTCGCTCGAATTCACAGGTCGGCTCGATCAGTCGCTTTGCGCGTGGTCAATCGGGCCGGATTGATGAAGCACCGCAGGGAAGCAAAAATTCTGGCGAGTTTGGAAGGGATCATGCCGCTCCGGCAATTGATCGTTCAGTCAAGCCCTCCCACAAATAGACCACATCACCGAAATGTTCCCGCACCCAGTCATCCGAGTAGATGGTGTCTATGTATCGCTCGCCGCGATCTGGCAATATCACCACGCAGATGGCGCCCGGCGGGATTTCATCTTTGATTTTATCGAGCGCCATCATGATGGCTCCCGACGACCCGCCCGCCAAAATTGCCTCATGCCTGACCAGCCTTCGACACCCGACAATGCAGTCCAGATCATTGACGTGAACGCATCGGTCTGCTAAGTCCGGTTCAAATAGCGGCGGTCTTACGGCAGCTCCGTGACCAGGAATCAAGCGCTTCTGTTTTGATCCGCCGAAGATGACGCTTCCCTCGGCATCGACCGCGATCACCGCAGTTGCCAGCTTGTGTTTCTTGGCATATTCGGCGCACCCTCTGAGGGTTCCACACGTGCTGGTGGCGCAGAAGAGATAGTCAGGTTCCCTTCCAAGTTCCTCGACGATTTCGTGCATCGTCTGGTGATGTGCGATTGAGTTATACGAGTTTGAATACTGATTGGGCCAAAAGCTATTCTCGATTGAGTTGAGTAGGCTCCGCACTCGATCTATTCGGGCCTGGAGGAATTCTCCGGTCAGCGGGTCAGGATCCGAAACCATGACGGTCTCGGCCCTATAGGCGTGCAAGAGACGGAGGTTCTGAGAAGTCACCTTGGGGTCAACCACACAAATCAATCTCAGCCCGTAGTAGAGGCACACCTGTGCGAGTCCAATGCCCATGTTTCCAGAACTCGATTCAATAATGGTCCACCCCGGTCGTATTGCGCCGGTTTCTAGGGCACGCTCGATAATCTTGAATGCTGGCCGATCCTTGATACTGCCGCCTGGGTTGAGGGCTTCGAGCTTACCGAAGACCCGGAATGTCGCGCCGCCAAAAAACGCCGTCATCTCGACCAGGGGTGTCGAGCCTATGGCTGATATGATTCCTTTTCTCATTACTTCCATCTTCTTTACACAGTCCGCTCCGTCCAACGCTCTGGGAAGAACGAATTGACGGTCGAACCGATCCCTCCTTTCCGGGCGAGATCACAGCAAAACTTACCCACGGCAAGGTCGAGGATACCTAGCCCAAAGGGACTAAAGACGACAATTCCCGAAGCGTCCTTTCGGGGCGCCGCTCTGCCCGTCAGGATGTCGCCGAGAGTGCACCTGAGAAAGCTGCTATTTCCAACGCTCTCTCGAGCCAGGTGAACCGAAGTCTGGGCCCGAGTCACATGATCAAGATCGTCTACAACATTGTCATAAGAGAGGATCACCTGCGGCGAAAGGTCGCGAAGCGAGGTATGAAGTATTACAGACCCCGGCGCGCACTCGTCCAGATCCGATACCCACGGGGTCAAAGCAGTTGTGGCGAATGATACAACAGGACAAGCCGCCAGAACTTCTCGAACATCGCCGGCGACCTGAATGTTTTCGACAAAACCGCTGCACTTATCTTTGAAGATCGTGGCCTGCCCCGCGTCCACGTCGAAAATGACTAACTCTTTCACCAGGGCAAACGCGGATAACAGAAACCTGGCCGTTTCAAAGTTGATCCGCCCGCAACCGACAAGTCCTACTCGATAGACGGTCTCACCCTGCGATAAAACCTTGGCCGCCAATGCCGCGCTCGCCGCGGTGCGCTTGGCGTTGATCATAGACGCCTCGATAATGGTTTCCGGACGCCCGGTTTTAATAGAATTTAGGATCAAGACAGCCGACGCCCGTTCAAGGCCTAGCTCTGCATTGCCGGGAAAGGAGGAAACCCATTTGATGCCAGCCACGCCGAATCCATCACCGAGGAACGCCGGCAGGGCGATGATTCGGTTTTTGTCATTGCCGGGGAAACGCAAGAAGACGGAATGCGGCAGTGATGTCAACTGGTTTGCGTGTGCTTGGTAGGCTAAAGCTACCTTTTCAATCAACTCCACCTCGCGATCCTTGAGCAAGAACTCGACTTCATCTCCCTTGAGGAGCAGCATGTCCTTTTCCATAACTTACCTTTGCACCCAGAGTTGTATAAAGACCATCTGACATCACGTCAGGGTGAAGGATTATGCGCGCACACTACGCCTATGAAATATTTAAACCTGATTGGGAAGCTGACTTGGCAGCAATTGAATTGTGGGTGTGAATTGTGGACTTAGCGCCTTAGGGAGGCCCGCGCAGGCTTAGCTTCTGCGTGAAACACCAGATAGCCAACGCATAGCTGGCCATGCGTTTTTCCGTAAAGGCTTGGAAAAGTATTAGTTGAAAAGCAGATATGATCTGAGGTATAGTGGGCATACGTCACGCTCCAGAAATGGACTGTGATTAACCGGTAGACAGGACGTGCCGACAAGTACACCTGTCTACCGCGCTTTCTCCTCAGGTTTCTTATCAACGCTTATGAAGGTAGCATAGACGCCTCTTCTGACCTACCTGTTTGACGGCCTCGCAGGGAACTCGCTTGACCAGCCACTTTCGCAAGGCTTTCGCAGACAGATATTAGCAACCATCGAAGCATTAGCTAGCAAATACGCACAGCGATTCGCGAGGATAGAATTTAACGTAGTGATTCATGTAATGAAAATACGCGTCCAACGCAGGCCTGGATAGGCTGAAAGCTTGGTAGTTATTATTTCAAGTACAGCGTTGGGAGATTTCACTAGCACTTAGGTCATCTTGTCGGAAAAAATCCATCTTTCCCTTTCCGACAGGGCCTGATAATTCTCTCACGGGAGGTAGGGGCTGTCAAGCGAAATCATTTCTTTGATAAAATAATTATCAATTAAAAGTGGGAAATACTACTTAAAGAGAATAGCTGCCACATCAAGAAGTCCGGGACAAGAACATTGGCCAGCCACTAGAAAGGTATGGATGTAGGCTTCCCGGTTTTACCTAGCCACATCGTTTCGAGAGCTGGCTCACGCCGTCTTCACCAACTATCTTGATCACTGGACGATGCTATTTTCACTCTTCAAAAGCCATTCAACCTACTTCCGACTGAATAGAACTCTGCGACTGATGCGAACGGACGTGAGTCGTTACGACGTGACCGGCTTTTACAATATTGATCCAGAATTAATCAAGACGTGGTCATAAATCGAAATGATCTGGTTTGAGTGAAAAGCCGCGCTGCGGAGTTGACCACAGCGCGGCGGCCTCGGAAGTATTTCAGTGACCAAACCTCATACTTGGGAGGCTCTGAAATGCTAGCTGATCGCCGCATCCTTAGCCATTGAGCCGTTAATTAATCATCTGCGGCAGGCAATGGCTTGGATCGGGTCACAATTTAGGTCACAAAATCGTATTAAGCCGTACTAGCTACTTTTCCGCAAATGGCGGGTCGAGCTGGGGCGGCGTAGACCTGCCACTGCCGCCACCAAAGGGGGCCAATGGCATAGACTTCGGCTCCGACCCGACTCTCGCGTTTGATACCCAGAACAACCTCTTCTATGGATATATCGTTGTCTACTTTGGCAATGGCAGCGGCGTCAATGGCAGCGAAATGGCAGTTGCGCGCTCCACCGATGGCGGCAAGACTTACTCGGCAGTCACCTTCTTCTCCTTTGAGAACGGCAGCAATCATTTCAACGACAAGCCGATGATCACAGCGGACACGAATCTCGGCAGTCCGTTCAGGGACAATGTCTACATTGCCTGGGACGCGGCGGCGGGCGGCTCGGCGGGCGGCGGCATTCGCGTAGGAAGCTCAACCAATCATGGAGCCTCCTTCAATGTAACCCGCGCCGATGATCCTTCAGGCCCGGGCCGTTCAATTGGCGCGTCGCCTGCGGTCGGGACTAGCGGTGAACTTTACGTCAGCTGGAACGATTACAGCGCCAACGTAATTGCTTTCAACCGCTCGTTCGACGGCGGGAAGACATGGGATCAACAGCGCGTCGTCGCGCCGAAAGTCATTCCGTTCGATATTGCAATTCCGGCTGAATCATTCCGTGCCGCGCTGGTGTACCCGGTGCTGGATGTGGACCGCTCGCAGGGACCTTTCCGTGGCCGGCTATACTGCTCCTGGATAGATAAGACGCCAACTGGCACGACCGATATATACCTCTCCTACTCTGATGATAAAGGATCAACATGGTCGCAGCCTCGCACCGTAGCCGACACGCTGCCAATAGCTGTGGATCGCTTCAATCATTGGATGTCGGTCGATCCGGTCACCGGCGACGTGAACGTTTCGTTCTATGATACACGCAATGACACGACCGGCTTTCGCTATATGACGGACGTATACCTCTCGCAGTCGAGAGACGGCGGGCGTTCATGGCTGTCGCCAAACGTGCGTGTATCAACGCAGAGTTCAAACGAACATGACTGCGGTGGCGTGTTTCCGTGCCAGGGGATTAACTATGGGAATCAGCAAGGAGACTATGAGGGGCTTGTGTCATACGGGGGCATTTCGTACCCCGTCTGGACTGACAGCCGTCGTCAGCTCGATAGAATTAGCGGGTGCAGCCGAGGACTAGGGATGGAGGAAGTCTTTACGGCAAAGGTCAAGCCGTAGAAGGTAGTAGGCCAAGTATAGAGTAGGAACGCCTGAAGGTTTAGGTGGCGACACGCTCTATTGAATGCAGTTCGCGCCGGCATGGTTGGCGCCGCCCGGGTCGGTGCAACCCAAACAAAGCGGGGCGCATGGTCAAAGAGGCCATGCGCCCTTTCTATACCGGATGCGCTGCCTACGCTTCACCTCTCGGATGCCATCAACCCAAAGAGCATCGTCGAGGCCCGGCTAACTTTCAAGAATGAAGTAGATCAATAGTAAGTGGCAGGTATCTTCTATGTGCTGGTGCTGTAATGAAGTTATCCGCAGCCGCTCGGGGCCAAAGATGATTTAAAATCTAGGAGTAAATATGTTGCAAGGCGCAAGGAACCCAATCCTATTACTGGCCATGCTTGACTTGCTCGTTTCACTGAGAGGATATGGTCAAAGCCCCGATCATTCGCAGTCACAATTGCCCTCATTGATCGTCTCCGCCCGCGCAGGAGATGTCACTCGTGTTGATGGCAACGTGTGGCTCAAACGACGCGGCGAATCATCTCTGCTGCCGTTGCGAATAGGTAAAAGGCTCTCTTCAGGTGATGTCGTGGTGACGGGTGACCAGGGGCGGGCCGAATGGTCTCTTAATGTGGGTTCATACTTTCAGGTCGCCGCTCATTCTCAGGTGAGTGTCTATGAAGAAAGTCCCGACCAGATGCATTTCGACATTTCACAGGGAGAGGTGTTCGTTATCGTGGGCACGTTCGAGAGGGGCACGGTGCTTGAGATCGACACGCCATACGCTCTGCTAACCGTCACTAAGCGAGGTAGCTATCGGGTTCGGGTTTCGACGAATAAGGATACGGAGGCTGATGTGGCGCGGGGCGAACTACAGTTTGCAGATAGTAAAGGGCAGACAGGCAAAGTAACGAAGCGCGAGCATGTGCGCTTCTTCGGGATCAAGAAATGAAAGGATAGAACGGGGAAATAATGGTCGCGCCTCAGGAACTATCCCCGGCAAATTTGACCGGTCTTTGATTCTGAGCAACCCGGCGCTACAGCTTACCGATCTGCCTTTCATTGACGGCACAACCGCCTTGCTGTTTAATTGACTTTCCATCCCGAATCAAAGAGGACACCAATTTTGAGAGTGCTCGGCAAATATGCAAGGGCCAGCAAAGCCAGGTCGTTGGCAAGAGCGATCTTGCTGCTGCTGCTTGTGGCGCACTCCATTCTGGTGACCATCACCCACCATCACGGCAGCGAGCAACGCCTTCCGAGGTTCGCAGCCTGTAGCGTTGAGGCAAGCCGCGGTGGCGACTCAAGCAAACCATCTGGGGCCAACAACGGTACGTGCTGCATGTCGTGCTGCTTGCAGCACAATCTGGTTGCCGGTATAGGGCCCGTCTCGATACCTTCCGATCTCTGTCCCAAGCCTGTAAGTCTGAAAATGTTCATTTCAGAGCCCACCTCTAACGGAGTGTTCCTCATTCTCTCCAATCGCGCGCCGCCTCTCGGCTAAGGCGACAATGGCGCGGCTCATCTGCCGGCCCGCTCCAAACATTACCAAAGATCAGTGGTCAGCCCGGGCGGTCGTGCCTTTCCTGCCGATGATGGATGATCAGGCTGCGTGGGATCGAGGCGGCCGGGGCATTAATCGCACTCGCGCAATGAACAATCACTCAACCAGCCGATGAACGTGAAGGTGAACGGATGTCTCGACGCACGAACAATCCTCTGCGCCGTTTCGGTGAGCGGCGCGATTCTATATTTTGGCTGGAATGCTTCGGCAGCACGCGAAGCTGCCGACGGCAAGCGAGCCGCCAAATGCGATGCCTCGCCGGCTTGCTTTTGCTCGCCTTCGCAACGCCTGCCATTCTGGCACAAGACAAACCGCCGCAACCTGCTTTGAAGGGCTTCAACAGCACCCTCAGCGAGTTGCTCCGTGCCCGGCAGCAACCGCCCGCGACGGCGACAAAAAAATCCGTTACGCTCTCGGATACGGTGTCGATTTTTTTGCAACATAACTTACAACTCGTTGCAGGCCGCTATGATATCGAAACAGCAGAGGCGGAAAAGTTGACGGCGCGACTCCGTCCGAACCCGGAATTCAGCTTTAATACGGACCAACTGCCGCTGGATTTCAGCGGCCCGTTTTTTAAGGAACAGGAAATCACCTACAGCATCTCCCAAACATTCGAGATGGGCGGCAAACGGCGCAAACGCATCGATGTGGCTAACGTCAATGCCGAACTGGCCCGCGCCGAATTTCAAACGACCATGTGGCAGTTGACCAGCGATCTGAAGAAAAAATTCTATGCGGTCGTGTTGGCGCAATCGCTGCTGAAGCTGGCGCAAGAGAACCAGCAAACTCTGGCTGAAACCCTCAAGCACGCCACCGAGCTCAAAGAACTGGGCGAGATTTCGGGGTTAGACCTGAGCCGGCTCGAAATCGAAAAATTCAAGTTCGACACCGACGTCGCCAATTCGCAAAAGGATTACGAGCTCGCCGTGCGCGATTTGCGGCTGGCGCTCGGCGGCGATTATCAAGCGACGGATATAGAAGTTGCCGGGACGCTCGACTACCAGCCTTACCAATTCTCGTTTGCCGATCTGCGCGACAAATCGCTGGCCGCGCGGCCCGATCTCAGAGCCGCGCAAATCAGCGAGCACGCCGCCGATTCAGCCATTCGCCTGCAGGACGCGCAGCGCATCCCTGATCTCAATGTCGGTGTCGGCGTCAAGCAAGTTTTTGTTGATAAAACCTATAGCATAGGCATCGGCATTGCCCTGCCGGTGTTTGATCGCAATCAGGGCGAGCGGGTCAAGGCGCTAATTCAAAAGAAGCGGGCGCAGAACGATCAGCAGGCGCTCACCAATCAAGTGCTGAACGATGTCGACAAAGCCTTAACCTCTTTCGAGATTCAGAAGAAGCGCGTTGAGCTTTACCGCAGTGGCGTATTGACGAAAGTCGATGACATTCAGAAGCTCACAGAGTTTTCGTTGAAGGCGGGCGAAGGCTCGACGCTTGACTTGCTGGATGCGATTCGCACGCGGCGCGAAACGCTGGCCAGTTATTACCAGGCGCTGTTTGATTACCAGATGTCGCTGCTCGACCTTGAGATGGCGACCGCGACGCCGCTGCAAAAGTAGAGGCGTTAGCGAAAGGGTGTTGCTTATGTTTTTCCGACTCGCTGCTCACGCGCGCTGGCTTGCGCTGCTGCTCGTGTTGATGATTTATGGCGGCTGCAAGAAGGCGACCGAGGCTCCCACAAACTCTGCCACAAAGACAGGCGCAACCTCCTCGGAGGTTTCCGCAAGTCATGCCATCGAGACTGAAACAGTCACCCCACAACTGATTGCCGGGGCGATTGCGGCGACCGGGAAGATACTCGTCTCTGAAGATCGCATGGCAAGCATCGGCCCGGTTCATGAAGGCCGCATCGTACATCTTTACGCGGGTCAAGGCAGCATCGTGAAAAAAGGGCAGAAGCTCGCCGACCTTGAATCGCCAGACATTGATGAGGCCGAGGCGGATTATCTCAAGGCACTTGCTGAGTATGAGAACGCGCGCCGCACTTCGGCAGCCGAGGTCAAGCTCGCCCAGTCCACCTATGACCGCACCAAGATGCTTTACGAGAAGACCATCACGGCGGGCAAAAACCTGCAATCCGCCGAGCACGATCTTGATGTTGCGAAAGCGTCAGCCGCCAGTTCGGTCGCATCGACGAAAGCCGCGCTTCAAGCCGCGCGCCGCCGCCTGCTCATCCTCGGCTTGAAGGAGGCCGATATTGCCGCGCTCACCACCCGGTCGGACTTTACCGCCGTCTTTTCTCTCACCTCCCCCATTGACGGCACGGTCGTCGAGCGCAACGCCACCATCGGCGCAACCGTCGGCACCGATGCAAGCCTTTTCAAGATCATCAATCTGGCGAGCGTCTGGATCGATGCGAATGTGTTTGAAAAAGACCTTGAGCGCATCAAGCTCGGCCAGGAGGTTAAAGTTACAGTTCCGGCCTTTCCCGAAGCGGTTTTTTTAGGCCGGGTCATTCTGGTTTCCAGCGTCGTTGACCCGGAGACTCGCAGCCTCAAGGTTCGCACGGAAGTGTCAAACCCTGCTGGCCGCCTCAAGCCGGATATGTTCGCCAATGTGCAAATCATCATCGACATGAATCACAGCGCCATTTCGATCCCGCAATCGGCGGTGCTTGATGACGGCGGGCAAAAAGTGGTCTTTGTCGCAAACGGCAATGGCTACGAAAAGCGTGTCGTCAGTGTGGGGATACAAAGCAACGACCGATTTGAAATTCGTGACGGGCTGAAGGCGGGCGACAAAGTCGTGGTGAAGGGGAACTACCTGCTGCTGCAACAGAGCAAGCCCGAACAATAACCTGGAGCGATGACTTCTCATAGGCCGCGGGCGATTGTCTAGTCCTCGCATATAGCGATTAAGGTCTGATTATGACCGACAATTTCATTGCCTTCTTTTACCGCGAGCGATTGCTGGTTGCCGTCGTCTCGATGCTGATTACAGCAGGCGGCATCCTGGCGCTTTACAAGTTGAACGTCGATGCCTTTCCCGACGTGACGCCCGTGCAGGTCGAAATCGATACAGAGGCGCAGGGGCTTGCACCGCAGGAAGTCGAGCAGCTCATCACCTTCCCCATCGAAAACGTCATGAACGGGATTTCGGGAGTCGTGCGCGTGCTATCGGATTCCAAGTTCGGCCTGTCGGTGGTGACGGTCTATTTCAGCGACGACATCGATATCTACTTCGCGCGCCAGCAGGTGCTTGAACGGCTGTCGCTCGCTAAAGACCGCATCCCAGCAGGCTTCGAGCCCGAGATGGGGCCGATCACGACGGGCACCGGCCAGATTTATCTTTACGAAATCGTCGGTCGCGGCAAAAGCAATCAGGAGTTGCGTACGATTCAGGACTGGATCGTCAAGCTGCAACTTCGTACCGTGCCCGGCGTCGCTGATGTGTTGAGCTTCGGTGGCGATGTCAAACAGTATCAGGTGATCGCCAATCAGCAGGCGCTGGTCAATTACAACATTCCACTCAAAGCGCTCTTCGACGCCATTCAGGCAAATAATCAAAACGCCGGCGCGAACTTCATCGAGCACGGCGATGAGCAATACATCGTTCGCGGCATCGGACTGGTCAAGGATATTCAAGACATCCAGAACATCGTGCTCGACTCGCGCAACGGTACGCCGATTCATGTCAGCGATGTAGCCAGCGTCGAAGTCGGCAACGAGATACGTCAGGGCGCAGTCACCAAAGATGGCAAGGGCGAAGTCGTCACCGGCATCGTCCTGAAACGCATCAACGAAAACACCAAGCAGGTGATCGAGCGGATCAAGGAAAAAGTCGCCGAGATTAACAAGGCGTTGCCCGAAGGCGTGAGTATCGTCGATTATTACGATCAATCGGAGCTGGTCGATAACAGCATACACACCGTCGTCGAATCGTTAATTGAGGGCGAAGCGCTGGTGTTGCTGATTCTCCTCTTGCTGCTCGGTGATTTCCGCAGTTCGTTGATCACCGCTGCCGCCATCCCGTTTTGCATGTTGGTGGCATTCATCCTGATGTGGTACTCAGGGCTTTCGGCGAATCTCACCTCGCTCGGCGGCTTGGCCATCAGCATCGGCATGATGGTCGATGCGACGGTGGTGATGGTTGAAAACATCTACCGCCATCTGGAAGAGCACCGCGAACACTCGACGCGGGACGCCATACTGGCCGCGGCCCAGGAAATCGGGCGGCCCATGTTTTTTGCCATCATCGTCATCATCGCCGTCTTTCTGCCGGTCTTTACGCTACAGAGCATCGAAGGCAAGCTCTTCAAGCCGCTCGCCTATGCCGTCACCTATTCGATGATCGGTTCGATGTTGATGGCGCTGTGCATCGCGCCGATGCTCTGCGCCTTGTGGTTGCGATTGAAGAAAGGCGAGCCGCGCGCCAATCCGATCATTAAATTCATCAAAGGCATATATGTTCCGGTGCTCAAGTGGACCATCGCGCACCGCTATATCACCATCACCATCGCCATTGGATTGATCGTCTGGAGCGTTACTGATGTCTTCATCCTCGGCAGCGAATTTTTGCCGACGATAGACGAAGGCAATATGCTGGTGCGGGCGACGATGCCGGCGAGCATCTCGCTGACGCGCGCCATCGAAGTCTCATCGCAGATAGAGAAGTCACTGCGTGAGTTCCCCGAAGTCGAAACCGTCGTCGCCAAGATCGGACGCGCCGAACTGGGCGGCGATCCTGAAAGCGTCAGCAACGACGAAATGTACGTCCGCTTGAAGCCCAAGCCGCAGTGGACAACCGCCAAGACGAAAGACGAACTGGTCGATGCCATGCGCCACCGTGTGGAAGGGTTTCCCGGCGTCAAATTCAATTTTTCGCAGGTTATCCAAACCCGCAACGACGAACTCATATCGGGCATCAATGCGCAGATTGCCGTCAAGATTTTTGGCGAAGATCAGGAGACTTTGACCAGAGTGGCCGATGCGATTCGTGACGCCATGTCAGGCATTCGCGGCGTCGAAGACCTAGCCGTCGAGCAGGTCGCGGGCGAGGAGCACCTGGAAATCGCTTTGGATCGCGACCATATCGCGCGCTACGGATTAAACATTGCCGACGTGCTCGAAGTCGTCAAGATCGCCATCGGTGGCGACGAGGCCACCGACGTGCTCGAAGGCCAGCGCCGCTTTGCCATATTCGTTCGCCTGCAAGCAGACTTTCGCGATCAGGTTGAAAAGCTCAACGACATTTTGATCACCGCGCCAGTCGGCGGGCGTGTGCCGCTCGGACAGTTAGCGACCTTACGACTGTCGAGCGGCGAATCGATTGTCAGCCGCGAGAACTCGCTGCGCCGCATCGTCGTGATGTGCAATGTGAAGGGGCGGGACATCGGCAGCTTTGTTCATGACGCACAGCAAATGGTGGCAAAGCAGGTCAAGACGCCGCCTGGATACTTCATCACTTGGGGCGGGCAATTCGAGAACGAGCAGCAGGCAGTCCGCAGACTGCTAGTTGCGATACCGATTTCGCTGCTGCTGGTGTTCGTCTTGATCTATGCATGCTTCAATTCGCTGCGCAACACGCTGACGATCATCTTCAACATCCCCATCGCGCTGGTCGGCAGCACGACCTTTTTGCTGATCTCAGGCTTCCCGCTGAGCGTTCCGGCGATTGTCGGATTCATTGCGGTCTTCGGGGTGGCGGTGCAAAACGGCATGGTGATGGTGTCTTACATCAACAAACTCCGCGATGGTGGCATGAATCTCGACGACGCCGTGATTACCGGTGCGAGCGTGCGTTTGCGGGCCGAGTTGTTGAGCGCGTTGATCGGCAGTATTAGCCTCATTCCCTTCATTATCTCTTCGGGAACCGGAGCCGAAATCGAGAAGCCTTTAGCAATTGTGGTGGTCGGCGGGCTCGTGACGCGCCCGCTCAAAATCGTGATTCTACCAATGGTATATGAGTGGGTAGAGCGCCGCGCCGCCCAACGAGCCAAGGACACCGCTGAGTAAATGCCAGTTGGTTGCGAAGCACTCCGTCAGGTGCAACTGAAGAGGCTCGGCAGTCCGCGCTATCAACATCCTTACCTCTGAGCGAGCTTCATGGAGTCGGGCGAGTGGGCGAATCTCGATGGCAAGCGCTAAAGAAACAGTGGGCGCACCAGCCCTTCAGCCCGTGCGCCCCTTGATGCCGGATGCGCCGCCCGCGCTTCACCTCATACAGCACAACCCGGCGCAGGTGGTCAGCGTCATAGGGCGTTCCGTCCTCTCGCGCAAACATGAAATCATCTTCCGCAGCCCACTTGGATTGCTCTCTGTGGGCGCAAAGCACGTCAACCAGTTCACGCGGGATGTGCAACGTCCTGACGGTTGCTTCAGTCTTCGGCGTTTGCAGAAGCTGCCGCCACACGGCGCGTTGAATGCACAACTTCCCGGCGGGCACAACAAATCGTTGGGCGCGAGCGGCGCGACCGTGTTTCGTAAGATTATTGGTCCGGCGATGCGTTCGTGAAATCGCGCCGCTAACAACTCGTTCCGGTGGAGGCCGCGAAGCGCAATCTTGACTGCTCATCGTGTGAGCGAGGCGGGCCGACGAAGTAGCCTTTAGCGGGGCTGTTCGGCTCGCCTATTCAGATGATTTCGTATTGCCGATTTCGTATTGCTGGTTTAGATTGTTGCTGCCATCTGCGAATGTTTTGTAGTACGAGTGGCTGACTGAGGTTTTTCATTGCCGGCCGTCGTTCCATAGCTTACTAACTAGCGCATCCGGCAGTGGCGCCACTGCGCGCACATTCCTGCACAAGGCGGCAACGAATGAATGGTGAAAAAGTCGTCGCCCAAGATCGACATCCTGCTCGAACCTCTCTTGCTGGAGACCAACGACGAGCAGGCTGACGAACGCCTCTTACGACTGATTACTGTCCATGCGGAGCCGGTGATCAAAGGGATCATTCGCTATAAACTCCATCTCATCTCTCATCGAGCAGACGGACGAGCTGAGGCGGATGACATTTATCAGGAAGTGCTGGTGCAATTGCTGGCGGAATTGCACCAGCTTCGCAAACAGCCCGACAAGCATCCCATCACTGACGTGCGCGGGATGGCAGCCATCATTGCGCATCGAACCTGTTCCCGCTGGATGCGACGCCAATTTCCAGAACGGCACGCGCTCAAAAACCGACTTCAATACCTGCTGACGCGCCAACCTGGTTTTGCGCTTTGGCAGGACGAGGACAGGAAACTCGTTGCCGGCTTTGGCGTGTGGCAAGGACAAAAGAAAGCGGTGACTGCCGAGCGGCTCGGTGGTCTGTCAAAGGATGAGAGGCTGCTGGCTCACATCCGTAGGCTCAAAAGCAGCCGACCGCAGGAGTTGGGCGACGCCCTGGCCGCGATTTTCAATCACCTCGGCAGCCCCGTTGAATTCGATGAACTAGTGAGCACGCTAGCCGCGCTGCTCGGAATCAGGGATCAACCGATTGAATCGCTTGCTGAGGACGAAGACGCCGGCGCGTTTCAAGCCGTGGCCGGAGAACCAGACCCGGCATGGCAGGTTGAAAAACGGATCTTTCTGCAAAGGCTGTGGGCAGAACTGCAACTGCTTCCGCTGAATCAGCGCGCCGCCTTGTTGTTGAATTTGAAAGACGCGGATGGGCGCGGTTGTATTGCCCTGTTTCCCGCCACAGGGATCGCGACGCTGCGCCAATTGGCGGATGCACTGGAGATGAGCGCGGACAGTTTTGCCAAGTTGTGGAATGAGTTGCCGCTAGACGACGCGAGAATAGCTGAGGTGCTGGGATTGACGCGGCAGCAGGTGATCAATGCGCGCAAATCGGGACGTGAACGGTTGACGCGCCGATTGAAAGGGTTTATTTGAAACGTCAGTGCTAATAATTGGCGACTTTCGTCAACTTATTCAGGTAAGCAGACAGCTTGAGTTGAGACTGAGGGGATAAAGAGCCTTGGCCGAACACCTGACCGCAAAACAGGTTGAAGATTACTGCCGGCAACAGCTAAACGTCGGCGAACTGCTGCCGGTGTCTGATCATCTGGGCGAGTGTGAAGGTTGTCGGCAACAGATCGAATATGCGATGAACGGCGACGCGGCTTTCCTCGCCCTGCACGCCGAAGTTTTTAGCGAGGCGGCAGAGATTGCTGCACCGCACCCGGCACGCGCGCATCTGACTGCTGAACAGACGGCTGGATACGTCGATCAAATCCTGTCCGGCGAAGAGCTGCAAACGGTTAGCGATCATTTGACCCATTGCGAGCCGTGCGCTCTGGCCGTTGATGACCTGCACGCTTTCAGAGATCAGACGGCGCCCTCGCTTAAGCGCGAATATCATCCGGCTTCGATCCCTTCTCCAACTGAAGGCTGGTGGCAGCGAACCCGTGCTTCTCTACCGACCTTCTTCCAGAGGTCTCCGGGATTGGCCTTTGGCGCGGCCCTGGCGATCATTTTGTTGGCACTGACCGGCTGGTTGATCTGGCGGACGCCACGGGATAGAGAGCCGAGACCGGAGATCGTCGTGGCACCCCCTCCCCAGGCACCACCTGCACCTGCACCCGCACCCGCGCCTGTGGTCGCGCAGCTCAATGACGGTGAAGGTCAGTTGACGTTGGACCGGGAAGGCAAGCTCTCGGGCGCTGATGACCTGCCGGCTGCTTACCAGAACATGCTAAAGGGAGCGCTCGCCAACCAGCGGATTGAAAGGTCAACACAGCTCAAGGGACTCACCCGCCCGCCAAGCTCGCTGATGAGCACGGACAAACAGGGAGACGCATTTTCAGTGATCGAACCGGTTGGAAGAGTGCTAATAACTGATCACCCGACTTTCCGCTGGTCGCCGATGGCAGGGGCGACCGGCACTGTCGTTGAGGTTTACGACAGCAAGTTCAACCTCGTGGCTACCAGCCCGCAACTCACAGGGCAATCGTGGACGGCGCCGCAACCACTCGCGCGCGGTCAGGTCTATGCCTGGCAGGTGAAAGCCATCAAAGACGGGCAAGAGTTCAAAGCGCCGCGCCCGCCCGCGCCGCAGGCGAGATTCCGCATTCTGGATCAAGCGAAAGCCAACGAGCTGACGAACGCGCAGCGGGCTTATGCCTCATCTCACCTGACCCTGGCGCTGCTGTACGCGGAGGCCGGGTTGTTGAAAGAGGCTGAACAAGAACTGCGCGCGGTGCAAAAAGCAAACCCCGACTCGGAGATTGCCCGCAGCCTGCTTGGTCAGGTTCGGGCCTTACGACGCCAAAGCGAATGAACGGTTAGCCGCAGGGCCTTGCGAGCCGGTAGTCGCAGTCGACTTCATCTCCCATCACACACCAGCACGAATCCCGCCAAGCCAGCCAGAGCGACTCGCGAAACGCGAACCGTCTGGAACACCTATTCTTTCACGTGACGGGTATTACCCAACACTCGCCAAAATTAATCGAGCGGCCAGTAATATATCGGAAAGTTCGGCAACTTCCCGTTCAGGTGTTCAAAAGTTGAATGCTCACAGGAAGCCAATAGACTGATAAAACGGCTTCTTGATCAATTCCTCATCGTCAGGCCGCAAGGTCTGCGGCCCAGCCTATAGAGCTGCTTATTGACCAGCTCGTTTATGGCCAGGTAAACGGAGGCCACTTAAAGAAATCGACATCAGTCCGGCGCTTACGTGACGGATTGAAGCTGCCGCTGCGCTTGATTGTCAGGCGTCCGCCAGTCGGCAGTCTGAACAATAATTGTGCCCGCGCGGACGCGGGAACAGCCGATAAAAGGAGAATATTTTGAATTACAAACCAGTCATGCGGGTCGCAGTGTGCGCGGCCATCATCGCGCTAGGCGTTGTCAGCGCCGGATGGTTCTCAATGCAACCGTCAGCCGGGCCGGCGGCCTTGCCATCACCTGCCGTCGCCGATCAGCACGAATCCTGCCCAGTAAAACGGATGGCGGCTCTCAGCGTTTTTCATGAGCTTCAATGCGGCCTGGCGCAGGGCTTCTGTTTTTGTCGGCTTTGCTTTCCCGGCTGCTGGCTGTGAGAGCAGACCGCGATGGAAATTCACCATCAGGTCGCGGGTGCCGGCAGATTCGACTTTCCACTGACTGACGACGGTGGCGGGCACGCCGGCGATGAACATTGCCCACGACAGCCCGATCATGCCTTCGCCGGCGCCGATGCGCCCGCGCGCCGTTTCGCATGCGGAAAGCACCGCCAGGTCGGCTTTCAAATCAAGCTGCATCAGTTCCCAGGCTTCGAGCAAGCCGTCTTCACCCGCGTCGCCCTGGGCGAGAACCAGGTGTGAATACATCGGCGAGGCGTTATTGAGCATACCGTGCGTGGCGAAGTGTAGAATGCGGGCCTGACCGGCTTCACGCTTGACACGGTCTTCGCGGGCTTCGGCGCCGATATAGATTTTGCTTTGCGACACACCGTACAACTGCCTCAAGGCTTTGACTTCCTGCTCGGCCTCGGGCAGCGCATCGAGCTTTTCATCACGCCGCGTCAGCACGGCGCGGTGAACGCTTTCATTCCCAAGCTGCGGGTTGCCCATCGCCAGCAAAGTTGTGGAGGAGGAATTCGCGTTCTGCTGCTTCCGTCGCTTCATCATTTCACGCAGCGCGGTTAATGATGGCGTATAAGCGATTGCCGCGTCTTCGATCAAGAATCGATTCGCGCCCGTGAGCAGGGCTTGAAACGGCAGGTCCCACAAGGTGTCATCCGGCGCAAGAATGAGATTGGTTTTGCCGCGAAGCTGCGGCGCGGCGGGTTTGAGCAGCAGGTCATAGAGTTTGATTGCCGAGGCACGAAAGCCGAGGTCGCGGCTGGCAAGCTGTAACCGAAAGGCTTCGATCTGCCTGGCGAGATCATCGCGTTTGATCGGCAGGGTGTAGACCCGAACCTCGGTTTCTGCTTTCTCAGCCACCTTCGTGACGGCAAAGAGATAAATCTTATCGTCCGTCACGACGTATTCGAGCAGGGCGCTTGTGGCGTCGGGCAGCAGGGCGGTCAGCTCCGCAGCGTTGATGACGGGGGCTTCGCCACGTTGGACTTTCAGCTCAGGGTGCAAGGTATAGAGCGAATCCTGAAAGGCTTCGTAATTGAGGCGGGCTTTTTCCAGTCGGGATTTGCGCTCGCCTGCCTGCTGCGGACCCGGCACGTCGGCTTGCGTGTTGAGCCGGATCAGTTCCGCCTTCAGCCGGTGTTCCTTTTCCTGCTCCTCAACGGTCATTGCTTTCTGAAGGCCGATTCTGCCGTGTTGCAATACGTCCAGCAGCGCCCGCGCTTTGGCGCGTTCGGCGAAGACAAGCGCTTCCCGAATTTGGTTCTCCCTCACCAGCAGGCTGAGCATGCCGTGATGGGCGTTCAGTCTGTTTTCAAAATAACGGACTTGCTCTTCAACCCCGCCCGCCGTTTGGGTGCGTAGCTTTTCAATGATCAAGACCGCTTCGTCAAACGCCTGCCGGGCCTCCGACGGGTGATTCAATCCGAGATGGCTATAACCCAGCGTCGTAAGCCCGCCCCATAGCTCCAGTTGGTGTAGGGTTTGACGCGACAGCGACACCGCGCGTTCCGCCAGCGCCAAGGCTTCGGCGTATTTTCCTTGCGCCAGATAGACGCCGCTCATGTTGTTGAGCGTGGCAGCGACGCTCGGCTCCTTCGCGGCTTCAAGTGCGGCGAGCGCCTGGCTGTGATAATCGAGCGCCTCGCCATACCTGCCTTGCGCCGCCAACACGCTGCCAATCTGATCGCGGGTCATCGCTGCCCCGACCCTGTCGCCGAAGCCTTCGGTCTGTTTAAGGAGTCCCTGATAGATTTCGAGCGCCCGTTTGTAATCGCCCAATCTATGGTATTCGACAGCCATATTGTGCCGCAGCGTCGCCGTCATAATGGTGTCCCCGATATCCTGAGCAATCGCCAGGCCTCTTTCCAGATGGGCCAACGCCTGCTCGGGGTTGTTCTGGTTCCCATAAATGATCGCCACCTCAGACAGCGTCAGGGCGGTCCCCCTGCGGTGATTCTCCGCTTCAAAGAGCCGGAGTGATTTTTGCACGCAGTCAAAGGCCCGCCGGTAATCCCCGAGCCCGCGATAAAGTTTGCTCAGTTTTTCCAGCGTGAGCGCCATGCCATGCTTCGACCCGGCGGCCTCATAAAGCGCCAGCGCCTTGTACGCCACCGGCAAACCATTCTCGTACTCGTGCTGTGAAATCTTCACAATCGCCATGTTCATCCATGCCCCGGCGTTCCCCACCCGGTCGCCGATCTTTTCCGACACCGCCTGCTGCAACTGGAAACAGCGCAGCGCCGCGTCGGTGTCCCCACGCTCGTTAAGGCGAATCCCTCTGGAAGACAAAGCCAGGACGAGGACGTTGGTGACCAGGACGCTCTCGCTTACCAAAAGCTCGTCGCGCTCCTTCTCTGAAGCCATCGCGTTAAGCCGGGCGGCGAGTTCGTCCTGGACCAGGAACTCGCGCTCAAGCCGCCACCCGCCATCGGCCTTGACCCACTCAAACGAGCGGCAGGCCCCGCGCAGCGGGTCGTAGGTCAGTGACACAGCGCCCGTCTTCTTGTCCAGCCGGCGTTCGTCCGTGGTCAGGCGTGAGACGGCCTTGTCGCTGGTGATTTCCAGACGCGTCACCTTTGAGCTGATGAGTTCGATCCGCGATTCTGAGAACAGGTCTTTATAATATCTGCGGCGTGCCGCCAGGTTGGGCGATTGCGGATTCCAGAACTGCCGCAACTTCTCCAGATCACCTGCGGCGAGTGCCAGGCCGTATTGTTCAGTCATCCGGCGCAGGGTCTCTTCATCCGACGATTGAGGCGAACGCGATATGGAAGCCAGTGACTGAAGCTGCGCTGAGGCCGGATTGATGAGGCTCAAGCTCAAAGCCAGAAGACAAAGCGACGCGCGGAACGCGAGCGGCATTGCGACACCCTCCCTTCAAGTTGCAGAGAACCAAACACTATGCACCAAAAAAATCGGGTCGGCAGTAATATGATCGAAAGTTCAGCAACTTCTCCTCTTTGGGTGTTTGAAAAGCTGTAGTGTAAGTTCCCGTACACGAGTTGCTGCCAGGGCTGAAGTCTAATCCATCTGCCTGAAAAAGCAAGGACTATAACTTGATCTTTTTGATGTCCGGCATTTGTGGTGGCAGTAATATCGTGCAAAGTTCAGCAACTTCCCATTTCGGCAGTCAGTTTTGAATGCCGATTCGATGAGAAGGATAAGTGGAGATGGTAGGGTTTCTATCTGCTCGCTCCCCTGGTTGTCAGGTTGGCCTCGAACAACGATGAGCCACTTCAGCAAGGAGAGCTTGCGCGCATCGCACCCTGCCGCTCATCTCATCTTAACAAAAACCGGAAACAACAGATTCAATTAAAGGAGAACGTTAATGCGCTACATGAAAATTAAACGCGGCATCGCGCTGGTTATTCTGCTCACTATCGTTGGCGTCGTCGGCTTCGGACGCCCCGACAATCCGCCCTCGACTGAGGAAGTGGCTTCCGCCAAGAAGACAGACGAATTCTTGCACAATGAGTTGATCGCGGCGCTATTCACGGAGTTCAACGAGACCACCGCAGAAAACGCGGAGCAGGGCAAGCAGGCGATCTCGTTGATCTTCAACAATGCGAATAGGGATATCCGGCTGATCGGCGTTTTTCCCCCGCTTCAGGGCGGCCTCAACGACCTTCCCAGCGACTCGTTCGAGCGGCGGTCGCTGACCAAAGCGCTCCAGGGCGAAGGAAACACCTCCGTCGAGCGCGTCGACGGTCGCTGGTACTATCGAACCTCGGTTCCCCTGAGCAACACCTTCCACACGAGTTGCGTGATCTGCCATTCGAACTTCACCACGCAGTTCTTCACCCAGACGCAAAACCCTGGACAATGGGTGGGCGCGCTCGTGCAACGGGTGCCGATCAAGGATGAGGACTAATCATCCCGTCCGCTCAACCAAGTAGCAAATCATGAGGACGGACGATTGCGCCTGACCGGCACGAATCGCCGTTGACGTTGGAATCAGCCAACGCAACGGCGATTCGTGCCGCCTTCATCTGCACAGGAATAGCTGATTACTTGAACTGCATGGTGGGGTCGCCGAGCAATATCCACGTCCGCCGGATGTCGCTGTCACTGACTGCCAGCTTCGCGGCTCGTGTCGCGTCACCCAACCGCTGCGGGCTTTGGCTCTGGAAGAGCAGCCGAACGATCTGCTGATTCATTGTTGCTTGCCCGTCCGGCAGCGTCATCCCGCTCGACGCCCACACCGCCACGCCTCCTCCTTCGGCTTTCAGCAAGGCTTCGCCGAGACTATCCAGCACCGGATCGTTGAAGTACCCGTTCAAGCAGGTCATCATCACAAACACCGGCAGTCGACCTTTGTTCGTCAGTTCTCTCGCCTCCTCACTGGTCAGCAAATTCCCGCGCCATAGATTCACCGAGCCGTGTCCCGCGTAGTTGATATATTTCTGGCCGCGTTGGATCGCCTCCAGCAACCGGGCTTTTGCGGTCGCCGCATCCAACCGCCCGCGATTGAGTTGCTCGACTCGCAAGTTCGCCGGGATCAAACCTCGCAACTGCTGGCTCGCGCCTTCAAAGTCCGCCCCGTCGTTGCTATCGGCCACCAGCAACATGCTCTCGGCTGCCGCGGCCTTGTCGTAGCCGATGAGCTTCGCGACGATCATCGCGGCTTCTTCCGGGCTGCGCACCGGCAAGCGCCCAACCGCCAACTCCGCGACGCCGTCGCCATCGAAGTCCGCCAGCCAATCGTCCGACGCCGCTTCCATCAACGCGCCGAGTCATAAAAGAAAAATGAGCTTGAAATCATTTTATGCCGACCCGCAGTTCGCCTTGCTCGACTCGTTCCCGGTGCCGGTCTGCCACTTTGCCCGCGCGCCGCGCTGCAAAGGCTTTCGCGGCCAAGCCGGTTTTGGCAAAGGTCATTCGCTGCGATTGGCTGAAGCATTAACCCTTTAACTTGCACATCGCGTCAGTAGACAACACTTAGTGGCAAATGTATCCAAGTGCCATTTCCCGATAATCATGGAATTGGAGATTCCGTCGCCCTCAGTGCGGTGCCAAACTCGATGCGAGTGTTTAGGATTAGACCGAACTTCGCGATATTGACAAGGCATGAGCGCAAGCGTAAGATGAGTGGCGTTCGAACTTGGCATGATGACTCGGGCTATTGAGGACTACCGCCTAAGCTACAAACTATCTTGACCTGAGTTCCAAAAAGCAGCCCCGAGTTCAGTCTCATCCTATAACCTGATCGAATTGGGCCTTCCCCTTGTGCCCGATTCTTCGAGGGACTGTTCATGAGGTTTCAGCCGGGAGGAGCGATATGTATCTCAACCCCCGCTCCATGCTTCGACCGTTATTCCTATTAGGCATGCTCTGCCATGTTGCCGGGGGCGTGACCCAAGCCGCTGATGATCGGTGGACAAGCATCGGCCCTTACACCGGAATCATTCGGAGTGTGGTCATCGACCCGTCGCAGCCCAGCACGCTGTATGTCGGGACGGTCAGCGGCGTCTTCAAATCGACGGATGGCGGCGCGACCTGGGCCGCGCCAAGGCCTGCCTACAATGGCGGGGTCCGCGCGCTGGTGATCGATAGCACCAACCCTCGCATCCTCTTTCGCGCGGGCGATGGCGGGCTGCTCAAGAGTACTGATGCCGGCGACACCTGGGCGGTAGCGAAACCACCCGTCGCTTCGATGATCGCGCTCGCCATCGCCCCGACAAACCCCAACACCATCTATGCCGGCGCGGACGAAAGGGACACACAAAACGTCTTCAAGAGCATCGACGGCGGCGCGAGCTGGACCGGCATCAGAAATGGGCTGCTGAGAAATCGCATCTTCCGCCTGGCCATCGATCCGTCGAATGCCAACATCGTTTACTTGGGGACGGAAAGCGGCATCGTCAAGAGCACGGACGGCGGAGGCCATTGGGACCTCCCGCCGCCGACGTCGCCTCTGACGACCGTCAACGACATCGCCCTCGACCCTTCAAACCCGGCGACGATTTATGCGGCGGCTGACAATGGCATCTTTAAGTCGACCAATGGCGGCGCCGACTGGGCCAGGCTGCCCTACGCAACCGTAGGCTCCCACGCGTATGCGCTGGCGATTGACCCGGCAGCGCCGAGCACCATTTATGCCGGAGTGGCTTCCCTTAGCGTCATCAGGAGCACGGATGGCGGCGCCCACTGGGTGGCGATCAATAGCGGACTCGGCAATCTGACCAGCTTTACTATGGCGTTGCACCCGACAAACAAGAACGTCTTATACGTAGGGACAATCAGCGGCGTCTTCAAATCGACAGATGGCGGCGCAAGCTGGGCCGCCGTCAATGCCGGAATCTATAGCGCGGACATCCACTCCCTGGCGATCAGCCCTGCGGACTCGCGCATCATTTATGCAGGGACGTTTTCTCAGGGGCTCTATCGCAGTACGGACGCTGGCTTGAGTTGGGGTCTCAGCAATAGCGGGATTGTGGGATTCGCGCGGATCATTGCAATCGCCCCGTCAAGTCCCAACATCATCTACGTGGGGACCGATTACGGGGCCTACAAATCACTGGATGGCGGCGCCAGTTGGAACAACATCAACACCGCGGTGTTTGATACGGAGGCACCCGCCATCGCCGTCGACCCGTCAAATCCACAAATCGTCTATGCCGGATCTGCTTATGATGATGAAGGCGCCTTTAAGAGCACCGATGGCGGCGCAAGCTGGTTCGCCATTAACAATGGATTGGGTGGCACCTCTCCCCACTACCTGGCGATTGATCCGTCCAATGGTAATACCATTTACGCCGCGAGCGAGAGATTGTTCAAGAGTACGAACGGCGGCGCGAGTTGGACCGAGCTCGACTTTGCCGGCCATGATACCTCTGCGCGCGTGTTAGTCATAGACCCATCCAACCCCACGACGCTCTATCTGGCTGGGGTTGGCGGGGTCCTCAAGAGCACGGACGGCGGCGCTAACTGGGTCTCAAGCAGGGCCGGGATTACGGACCTCAACGTGTATTGCCTTGCTGTTGACCCGTCCCACCCGAACGTCCTGTATGCCGGAACTCATGGCGATGGCGTATTCGTGAGCACCGACAGCGGGGCAAGATGGCAGCCGATGAATGACGGCCTGCGGCCTTCCGCGATTGATGCGGTTGCGGTCGATCCGGGAAATCCTCGCCTCGTTTACGCCGGGACACTCGGCAGCAGCGTATTCCGGCGGGAGTTTAACTTTACCTTCCCGGAGATTGGCTCAGCCGTCTTTACTGCGCCGAAGACATTAACCATTTCAGGGCGCAACTTCGGCGTCTTTCCGGAGGTGATCATCAACGGCTCGAACCGTAGTGATTTTGTGGTCAGCGCCTCCGACACGGCGATTCAACTCCAGGGCAAAGCCAAGAAGCTCAAGCTCAAGTCGGGTGACAACACGATTCAGGTGATCAGGAATGGAGTCGAATCAAACGTGTTTATTCTAAGGCGCTAAGCGGACGCTGCCAGCCGCGGCCATTTCGCGAAATGGCCGCGCTTTGTGCGGGCTTTCCTTGCTTTACGGGGGACTCTCCATTTGATCGCCCATCAGCGCCCGTCTGGGCGGCTATCGCTTGCCACATCGGCGGTGCTGTAGGGGGCCTGCCATTCGACCGCGACTCATCGGAAAATCGTGTCGAGGTCTTCAACACTCTCGTGTGAGGATCATCCCAAGCCATCGAGCGGAAAATTTAGGCCCGAGAACGGGTAGACCTTCTGCGCTTCGAGGAAATGGTGTGAGTCGGCGTGCAGCTTAACTGTGCGATTCATAGACCTCCTTTCAATATATCCATCAGCTGTTACTGATGAAGCGATGATCGAAAAACTTCATACAGAAGCAGGCTGCCCGCTACCGCGACATTGAGCGAATCTACGCCTTCTTTCATTGGGATGCGAACGATATATCTGCATATTAACCGCTCGCCTTCGGTCAGTCCGGTTCGCTCATTTCCCAGTAGAAGGATCGTCGGACGTGCGTAACCAATTTGGTCGTAATTCAATTGTCCATCGGGAGAAGCCCCGACGACCTGTAGATTATGTAATTTTATCCAGTCTCGGAACTGTTCGGCATTTGTTCTCACGATCCTCTGGTTGAATATTGCACCCATCGTCGCTCGGACGACATTCGGATCGTAAGGATCTACGCCGTCACCGATGAAGATAAACCCGGCGGCGCCGACGGCTGCCGATGTTCGCATCAGCGAACCCAGATTTCCAAGCGAGCGGATTCGACTGAGGGCAACCCAACATAGGCTTTCGTTGGGATTTGTCTGATCGAGCCTTTGGGCATGTTGGCGAAGTATCGCTCCCACCCCAGATGCGCGTTCGGTCTGGGAAATTTGTCGAAACTGTTCTGGAGAAACGCGCGCGAAGGGAACGCCGGCCCGTTTCAAGCGGCGCACCATCTTTCTGGCGATGGGGGAGGTAAGAAGTTTCTCGCAGTAAAATAGGGCATCTATCGAGAAGCCGCCATCGACTGCCGAAACGAAGTTGCGTATGCCTTCGACGAAGAACAGTCCATTCTTGTCACGATAGCCGCCATCGCACTGGAGTTTCTTGATCTTCGCTAAGACGGGAGCGATTTCCAATTGCCGAAAATCGGCGGTGGCTTCATCGCTCATTCTCCTTTAGCTGAACCAGATGGTTAGAGTAATTTGAAGGCATTTTCATTGGTCTTAGATAAGCAATTTGCTTTGCAGAAATATTTCGGCTGAACCGAATCGAACCGGCATTATACTCCTGTCCAATAAATTAAAACAACATTTCTCTTGGCCTCATCTACGATCCGATCAGTTGAAGACGCTGTTCACAGATGAAGTTGAGGCGCTGTGCGACCCTGGAAAAGAGCGGATACAGCACTAAAATCACCGAGTGGATTTGGAGCTAAGTAAATTGAAAGTATCTGTGTGAATCGCACAGCTTAACGCGACCGATGATCTAAGGCTAGCGCGAATCCCAAGCTGGCCTCATATTCCAGATCTGGGTTGGCCAAGCTTCACGGTTCTGGCGCAGGCGGGGGGTCAAGGCAGAGCGCGGTCGCGTTGTGACGCTCAACAGCGTTGGGCCGCCAAAATATACAACTGCCCTGCCACGTCCCGCGCGCCTGATCGGCTGCGAACGTCCGGCCCCTGGAATTCCAACTGCGACGTCGGCAACAGTATCGGCATTCTCTGGTATGTTGTAGTTGCCAATTGCCAGCGCGAACCCCAGCGAGCCTTCGGCCTGAAATACCACTGTCGTCGCTTGCTCACGAGTCGCAACATTGAACCGGCCGCCTATTCCCTGCCGGCCGGTAAATACGGACACCGACCCCTTCGGGATCGTGGGCGCTGATCTCGCAATTCCACTGAAACTTGAGGAAACAGGCAGCCGCAAACACGATGGGCAAAGCATGGGAAACTCTTGGAGTAACACTCCGGCAGAATGTGCGCACGGATTCCCAAATAGGTCGAGTGGAAGTTCCACAACTGCGCGTGGCTCTTCCGCTTGGGGAAGGGGGTGTCCGTGGGATAATGAGTTTGCAAAGTGATGATAAAGAACCGCTTGAAGATTATTTCAAATATGGCACAATGAATGCACGATAAACAATTTTGTGCCCTCGCAGGCCAGTCTTGCTCTTATGAAAAGTAAGCAGTTTTCTAAGCGTTCGACAATCGCTCGCTCAAGGGCTGTATGAAAGGGATTCCGACAAAGCCAAGCTAAAGGAGAGTTCAATGTCTGAATTCATATCTAGCTACTTTGGCCGCTGGATCTGGTACAGCCAACGTCAGTGCGTATACGAGCAATTGAGATTCTCAGTTTACAGTCTCAACCTGGTCATGATCGTGGCGCTCATCTGCGTTCTTGCGTGGGGATTACGCCGGCAATTCCGCAGGGGAATAGTCCCAGAAGCGCGGCAGATTATACCGTGGCTAGGCGTGGCGTTATTCGGCTGGATGCTCCAGTACGCGAGCGATCTCAGTACTTTCCATCCTACGTCAGAATGTTACTTTGACGAGAAGTCAAAACTCGCGATATATGGAATTCCGGTGTTTAGTGGGCTAGCGAGCGTCGGCTTTTTTTTTGCCGGATCATACCTGCTACAGCTTGAGGGCCGCTTCCACAGCAGTCTTCGAGGCCCGACGGACCGAGGCATAGACTTAAAGACGCTCAGGCGAATTCTCGGCAACCGGTTCGCGAGGGCCTTCTACATATTGTTCGCATTGATCTCATTATGCCTCCAATGGACGTTATCTGAACCACTGCCCTGGGGTCCAGACATCTTGGGAAACTGCGTGGCGCACATGACTTTCGGACTCGGGCTCCTAAGAGAGTTGAACCGCGAGCGTCGAGAATTTGTGGGGTTGGCGTCGGCGGTCAGCATGTTATTCTACGGCGCGGTACAACTCACCGCGTACAGAGAGGAATTGTTTTTCGACGGCTACATCCTGGCCATTCTTCTTAAATTTGCCCTGATTCTCACGATGTTCAGCTTCGGTACGATGGTCAAGAATGCGGCCATCGCGCGGCAAGAAGAGCGCAGGGATGTCACTGACTTACTAATAGCCCTCAGCTCTACTCTGCGACACGACCTGAGACAGCCCCTCACATCCCTGGACCTGAATGTTGCCAGGTTATCCTATGCCCTCCACGCACCGTCTGACGAGCTACTGAGCCCTACACGTAAGGCCATAAAATATGCCAGAGACTATTTCAATCATTGGCCGGAGCGCCTCAAAGCAACGCCCCTGATTTTGAATGACTTTTTTAAGGAGCGGCAGTTCAAGCTAAATAAAGCCAGCGAAAATGATCCATACATCGCCTGGGTTCCCCCGCTTTTTCTGGAGTGGGCAGTTGATCGCCTCCGCGAAAACGGCGAAGCCGCAGAGGCCCCTGATATCTATATAGACTTGAAGGAGGGTCATAACGAGGGTAACGAATCTGCCGTGATTGTACGTATGATAAACAATGGCCCTCCAATCCCGCCGAATATCATGCTGTTCAAAAAACCCAATGGAACCTGGGTCGCAAGGTACCTGATGCAACTCGCAGGAGGTAACCTCGAATTGGAATCAAGCAATAAGGATGGAACGGTCTTCCGCATCGAACTGCCCGCAAACGCACCGGCTTCCGCAGAAGCTATTGCAGCAACAGAATAAGGAGAGAGAATAAGGTGATTCATTACATAGTAGCCAACGACATAGAAAACTTAAGAAACTCAATTCAGGGTTTCCTGCAAACCAGGATTGAAAAGGAGTTTGAGATCGCCCAGGGAACGACCTGCGCACACGTGGATGAGGTTCTGAAAAAGATCAGAGAAGCTGGCTCTGATCTCCATCTAATCGTCCTCGACATGGACTTTTATGGAAACATTCTGGGTGGAGGTCTCAAGATACTCAAGGCCCTTACCCTACAGCAACGGCGCAAGGTTGTCGTTCTGTCCGAGTATCTCGACAAAAAATTACCTAACGGTCAGTTGTTAGGTAATGAGATCGTTAATGTTTACAAAATCTCTCCGAATAGGGTACTCTCGTCCGTGCATGGCCCAGAACGTCTTTGGAAAGCATGCGCAAGCGTACTAAGCGAGAAAGATTCGGATCAACTGTAACGGAACACAATCCGGCGATAGAGTGGGAGGCGCGGGATGGCTGTATCGCAAAACGATAAACCGAAAGTTCGTGTGCCGATTCCGTACTCTAAATGTAGTGAGATCGAGACTGATTTGCTGAAGCGAAGCCTCTCGAGTCGCCCTTCAAACGTAGTTTTCCTGGGTGAGACGGGGACTGGCAAATCAAGTGAAGCGCAGGATCTGTATACACGATGGCTGAACGGTTTAGAACAAGAAGAAAAGGATAGACGAGAAGAGGCTCGCGAAAGCATGTTCGAGGCCATGTTGAACAAGAAGAACTTTGAGCCCAAATATCACCCCATCATAGAGAAACATAAAAAAAGCATTCCTGACTTAAAAAAGCTTCCCGAGAAACCTGTCATTACGAATCTTGTCGGGGCCAGCGCGGACACGGCGCCCGCTGAACTATTCGGCGTTTTACCGGGCGTGTTTACGACTGTAGATTTCAGGTTCCCCCGCATTGCCCTGGCCAACCAGAGCATGCTTTTTATCGATGAATTGAGATATGTCCCGCCGATTGTACAGGCGCAACTGCTGACGACCATTCAGGACCGCGCCTTCCTCCCTTTGGGTGGTATGGAGAAACACCAGATCAAAAATCTAGATGTCTGGTATGTGGCCGCGCTGACGCCGCCTTATAACAGCATCCTGCCTGAGCTCTTCTATCGTCTCGGATCGTATGTGATTGAACTCCGCGCCCTTGATCAGCTCAAGGGCGATGAAGTGTTGGATGAGCTGGTGAAGCGGTACCTTGCAAAGGCAGTAGGGACATCCCCCAATGCGCCATCCCTTGTGCTGTCAGCATCGGCGATGAGCCGATTGCGAGAACTCAATTGGCCGGGCAATCTCAGACAGTTGGAAAACGTCATTCACCGCGTTGTCAGAAGCGTCCACCCAACGGATACCGTCATCGACGCCATAGATATTGATAGCGCCATCAAATTCGATCCGGCCTACCATCTGGGGGGTAACGATATCGTCAGTCGGCTCCATGCCTTATTTCGCGAAGGTGCGGTCGACAAGACGCCCTTTACACGAAAAATGGTGGATAAAACTCTTATCCAAGTCTTCGAGGCTGAGGTGGGCCGGGCAAAGGCTATGAAACTTCTGCAAATCGGCCGGCAAGCGTTTGACACTCTTAAAGACAAACCCAGGCAGCGGCCCAAACCTCAAGGCAAACCCAAGCAGCGGCCCAAACCTCAAGGCAAATCCAAGCAGCGGCCCAAACCTCGTACAAAATCGGGCGACAGTTAACCTCCATCTTATGTTAATCCCACAGTCGCGTATCCAGCCAGACAGGCAAAATGGAATTGCCACAATATTCAGTGGATTTTCCTTCTGAGTTTACCTTTCCAGCCACTCTTCCAGCATGCATCCTTCCTTTAACATCAGCCACTTAAGTTAACCCGGAAGCTCGCGGCATCGCTTTTGCCTTCTACAGGTATGGGCAAGACGGAGCAAACCCTTGATCGAGTTTCCTGTAGCATGCCGATGGTATAGGTGCAGTCACCTCCACGAAGGAGGTACTCCTTGATACCCCAGGTCAAGGGGCTTCAAGAATTTAGGGAATGAGAGCAGCGTAAGAAGGAGGCGCGTCGAATGAGCATCAAAGAATTAGATGAGCCCACTCGTTCCACACTCGACCCAATTATCATTCACTGCTCGCGTGAAATGCAAAAAGTGGTTGACGACTTAAAGAAATGCGCCAAGCAAGACGCAACCGTGCTCATCGAAGGGGAAACCGGAACAGGAAAGGAAGTTATAGCACGCGAGATCCACAACCGTAGCAGCCGATGCGGTAAACCTATGGAAGTGTTCTCGTGCCCCAGAGGCGGGAACCTGATCGAAGATGAGCTGTTCGGTCATGAGAGGGGGGCCTTTACTGACGCCAGAGAACTCAAGCAAGGCAAAATCGAGCGCGCAAACGGCGGAACCTTCTTCCTCGATGACATCGACGACATGCCTCTTCAGACTCAGGGCAAACTGCTCCGGGTGCTCGAAACCGGCGAGGTGGAACGGCTGGGGGGCAAGAGCACAGTCAAAGTTGACGTCCGCGTGATCGCCGCCACCAAGGTGAACCTCCAAAAGTTGGTTGATGAAGGCAAGTTCCGTGCTGATCTTTTCTACCGCCTCAACGTCCTGGAGATCGTGCTCCCCACTCTCCGCCATCGTCCTGACGATATACCGCTTCTCGCACGCCATTTCATCGGCGACAGGGCCTTTACCATTGAGCCGGACGTCGTCAAGGCGATGAAAGCCTACCATTGGCCCGGAAACGTACGCGAGCTGAAGAATGCGATCACACGCGCGGTCGGCAGGGCAAAGGGGAACATCCTTGAGCGCGAGGATTTGATTCCATCGTCCGAGAATCGGTTTCGGACCAATAGCGGCCGAGAACCGTGTCCTCTAAGGACGCCACCGAGGCTTGAAGACCTCATTAGATTCGTGAACGAATTCAATGCCAGGGTCGGCGATAGCGCGCCGGATGATCTCTCTGATTGTGTTCGGGCGGCCGCACTCACAGCATTCGGACTTCCGTTCCGGGACGCCCGTTCCATTGCCAGATATATTCGAAAGGGATTGAAGAGCGAACCTCGGGGTAAACAAGCATTCAAAGCTCTAAACCCGGCCAGCCTCGCCTGGCTTCTCGACATTCGTGAAGGACGGAGACCAGAGGCCGGCTCCCACAAAAGCCCAAGCATACTAGGGCCGTTCCTGTCTGACGGGGATGCGCCTCCACCACAATCTGGCGAACGTCCCCCCCTATCGGCTCGCGATGTTTCCATTCTATTGCCCCGAACCGGCCAGCACTTATTCGGTCGCGAAAAGGCATTACAGTTCTTGAACAGAGCATGGGAGGAGGCAAATACGCATATCATCGTTCTCGTGGGTTTCGGCGGAGTCGGGAAGTCAACTCTGCTCACTCACTGGTTGCAGTCGATGAGTACCGCCAACTACCGCGGCGCGCATCGGGTTTATGCCAGGTCTTTCTATCACCAAAATACCTACGAGCGGACACTGTCAGCCGATGGTTTTATTGCAGAAGCGTTGAATTGGTTTAGCGACTCGGATGCTACCAAGGCACGTTACCCCGGCGAAAGAGGGGAGCGGCTAGCCCATGTGCTCAAGGCACAGCGCGCCTTATTGGTACTCGACGGGCTTGAGGTCGTTCAGTTCCCTCCTGGATCCCAAGAGGGCAAGCTGAGAGACGAGGGGCTTCGTGTCCTCCTAAGAGAGCTGGCCGCATCGAGTCCAGGTCTATGCGTCATTTCTACGCGCGTACGGGTGGCCGATCTTCAGGACTTCGAAGACAGCACTGCGCCTACTGTACAGACTCTCGAACTAGATAACCTCTCAAGCAAAGCGGGCGCGCAGTTACTTATGGCGCTGGGTGTTCGAGGGAGCGACGACAAGCTTGAACAAGTAAGTCTGTGTTTTGGGGGGCATCCACTTGCGCTCGCGCTGTTGGGTACGTACTTGAGGAAAGCATGTCACGGTGATGCCCGGCGCGCGAGTGAACTCAGTCTGCTGGAGGTCGACGCCAAGCAAGGGGCACATGCTATTCGAGTTATGGAATCGTATGCTAAATGGCTGGGGGAGGGGCCGGAACAGGCAGTGTTACGCATGATAGGCCTCTTCGACCGTCCGGCCGATGGGGCATCGATAGCTAAGCTTCGCGCGCTGCCGGCCATTCCCGGCTTGACTGACGCTAGTGAGCAGTTGAGCGAAGGCGACTGGGAACTTACAATTTCGAACCTTCGCGACGCCGCCTTGTTGGCAGATAGCCTGCTAGATCAGACAACCGTCCTCGAAGCTCATCCCCTCGTGCGTGAGTATTTTGGATCACAATTCCGGGAATTATACCCGGAGGGGTGGAAGGAAGGCCACAGGCGCCTTTTCGAGCATCTTAGGACAAAAGCCAGGCAATACCCGGAAACGATCCCGGAAATGGGGCCTCTCTTCGCAGCAGTGGCTCACGGTTGCAAGGCCGGCTTGCATGAGCAGGTCCTTGATGAGATTTATAGATCTCGTCTCATGAGGGGGGATGGTCGCTACGCCACAAGCAAGCTGGCCGCTTTCGGTCCGCTCCTGTCCGCACTCTCGCACTTTTTCGAGCACGGAGACTGGACTCGGCCCGTCCATAACCTTAGTAAGAACGCTCGGATTTATGTGCTTAATCAAGCAGGATTCCATCTGTCGGTCACCAAGGGCTTTCCGGCTCGAGAGGCAAGGCTGGCTTATGAGCTGGCTAGACGGGAGGCCGAAGAATCCGGGAGTACCCCAGATCGTTTCTTGGCCCTCCGCGGCTTGTGGAGATGTCACCACGTCGCCGCGGAATACGAAGATGCCTGGATAGTCGCAAGTAGCCTCATCAAGTGCTCCAAAGAAACGAGACAGCCACTCCATGTTGCTGAAGCCAATTTCGCAATGGGTGCCACTGCGTTTTACCTGGGAAGATTCAATGAGGCTCGCGAACATCTAGAAATCGCCATTGCGACTTACGGCGCAAAGGAACCACACTCCGGCATGGGGGGATTCGACGTGCGGGTTGCTTCCCTTTCCTATGCAGCGTGGACTATGTGGTACTTGGGTTATCCAGACACGGCGTCGAGCCGATGTGAAGAAGCGCTAGCAAGGGCAAGAACACTATTAGACCATCATACGCTCGCGCTAGCCCTTCATTTTTCTGCTGGCCTCGCACAATGTTCTGGAGATGGCAAGGCCGTTCAGGGGTACGCCAATGAGCTCTTAGAAATATCGAGTAAGTATGGGTTCGTACATTGGCTCGCCTGCGGAACCGTTATTCAGGGCTGTGCCTCAGTAATGCACGGGTTGTTTGCGGAAGGTATTGAACGGATACGTAGTGGCTTGGGGCTTTGGGAGGCAGCGAGCGCAAAGCTCGGGGTATCGAACTTTTTGGCCAGGCTCGCAGACGCATATGCGAAAGCAATTGAGAGGACAACAGAGAGTGACAAGCCCCACTTGCTTGGCGAGGCATTAGGTCTCGTGGAGGAAGGATTGAGTATATCGACGGATCACAACGAGAACTATTACAGGCCCGAGCTTTATCGGGTCGAGGGGGAGCTCTTTGTTCTTCGTGCCAGACAGAATCCAACGAAGACGGAGGACTACTTGGATAAAGCTGAGCGCTCCTTCAGGCAAGCCATAGAGCTGGCCCATAGCCAGGAGGGTAGGTCTCTGGAGTTGCGCGCGGTTGTGAGTCTTAGTCGAATGTTGGTTTCATGCCGGAGAGAAGACGAGGCGAAGAAGGTACTATTGCAGGCTCTGGGCTGGTTTGCGGAGGGCCATAATACCGCCGATTACGTGCAAGCCAGGCACGTCCTCTCCTCTTGCTGTTCCCAGGATTTTCGTTTGGAATTGGGTGGCAATAATGCTTTTGGACACACCTAATGAGAGTCTAAGTACAGACTAACGAAAGAGGCTGGCCTCGCCTAGAAATTTTTCAAATCGCAAAACTGATCGTCGCCCCCCCTCCGACAAGACCACACTCTTGCCGATTTATCACCTTTTGCATAACGAACGCGCCACATTCAATGAGCAAATTCCGGCATCGCCGCGAGCTGTTCGCTGAATGTGAATTTGATCACAGACCGGTTCAAGGGCGAATGCGGATTGCAGCGATTAACCGCTCCTGGCCTTCAAAAGTGAACCGAAGGCGACGTTAGAAATGGAAGTTGCCCTGAGCATAGTAAGGATTCGTCAGGCGTCGCCCGGCGAGCGGTGCGCACCGCGGCGCACCGCCGCGCACCGCGATCAAGCGGGCGAGCCATCTGCGAAAACCTCGTAAGTCGCGCAACGACTCCTACTTGGCGAGATGCCGGAAACGGTCTGTGGCTTGCCTAACTGAAACACGACTGAAACACGTCGGACTTGACAACTACAGAACTTGACAAAAAGGAGAGGCAACAGATGACAACCTTAACTGACAATTCGGTTCCAATGATGAGCGACCAACCTGACTATAAGCTGGTGGTCGAACAGATCAAACAGCTCAGCTGGTCCAATCTCGATACGTCCGAGCTCACGAAGGTCTGGTACTTGTCGTGGGTCGCCGCCGTAGAGTTTGCCGAGGCCCTGCGGATCGCGCTCGACCTCTATCCCGATCATCGTGGGTTAGCAAAAATGGCTCGCGGAGAGCTCAAAACCAAGAATCTCTTCCTTGATGATTATCGCCAGGCGGGAGATCACCACGAATTTCTCGAACATTTTCTGAAAAAGCATGATGTCATCAATCAGATGGACGAGGCCTTGGTTCAGCATGGCGTTGAATATCTGAACGCCTGCCGAAACTTGTCCGGCGCCGACAGGGCAATGACTGTGTTCAGCCGTGAACTGGAGCTTTCAGGGATTTACGCACGGATATTGGACGCACCTGACTGGTCAGCCCCGGGTTTGTACGCGTTCCGTCACTATTTGGAGAAACACATCCAGTTCGATAGCGGGACTGGTGGACATCATGATCTCACGAGCGACTTTCCAGTCGATGATCACGTGTTGCCCTTTTATGAAGCGCGGCTCGAAAGCTTTCGACTGGTCCCCGCCCTGTTTGCGAAAGCAGGCGTGCATCTCTAATTGAAGATGCAATAGATTCCAGGAGGTCAACATGACGACAGCGGTAACACAAATAGAGCTTATGCCGGAGGAGGCAAGCCAGATCCGATCACTACTTGCCGAGATTCGATCCGATCAACGGCTGCTGAATCAACATTCTTTTTTGGAAGAAGCCACCGTTTTTGCGCAGGAGATGCCGAAGCGAATCAGGCAGGCGTTTTATCGCTTCAAACGGGAAGAACAAGCGCCTGTATTGCTCGTGCGTGACAATCCGGTGCTGGCTGAAGGGCCAGGGCCAACGCCCTCAGGTTATCCAGAGATGGAACCGGGATACGAGCTTAACGATTTGCAGCTTCTACAGGGGCTGTATGGCAGCCTTCTCGGTGAGGCAATAGGATTCACGAGCCAACGGCAAGGTAGCGTTTACAACAATATTATTCCGCGGCGTGAACATGAGGTGATGGGCAATTCGAGCGCGGGATCACGTCTCGCATTCGGCTTTCACACAGAAGATGCCTTCCATCCTTCTCGTCCGGATTACATCAGTCTTGCTTGTATGCGCAATGTCGAGCGCGTGACAACGACGATCTCCTGCGTGGATGGTGTCGCGCTCACAGATGAGGAGCGCGACGCCCTGTTCCAACCCCGGTTCCGAATTGCCCACAACCCGATTCACGCGACTTCGGGCGTCGTCAATGAAGAAGCACAAGCGATTCTGTTCGGCTGCTCAGACAAGCCTTATGTGCGGATCAATACGACCTTGCTGAAGCTTGAAGATTATGGCGGGCTTGAGCGACGGGCGCTTGAAAAGCTGCTCGATCACTTCGTTGCCAACCGCATATCCATCACCTTGCGGGCGCGTGATTGTGTGTTTATTGACAACTATCGTTGCGTCCACGCGCGCGAAGCATTCAAGGCGCGGTACGGGCCTAGTGCCCGGTGGCTGTCGCGGGTCGTCTTCACCAACGACCTTCGCAAATCTCGGACGTTGCGCCAAAGCCAGTTCAGCCGCGCCATTGCGGCATAGGGGAATTCGATGCTTTACCGTCCACTCATCGTTTATGACTCAGGGGTTGGGGGACTGACCGTTGCTCGGCGACTCATGAAGTATTGCCCGGGCCACGACTTGATCTATTTAGCCGACAACGGTTGGTTCCCCTACGGCAATAAAGACGAAGGGCTGCTCGCCAGACGCGTTAACGAGCTGCTCTCGATCTTAGAGGATCATTTTGAACCCAGGGCAATCGTGGTGGCTTGCAATACCGCGTCGACAGCCATCGCCGACCGGCTGAATCATCACAACCCTGTACCGATCTACGGCGTGATCCCGCCGATCATGCGTGCGATAAGCGTCAGCGCTGGCGGCAGAGTGGTGTTGCTTGCCACTCCCGCCACGCTCGAACGTCGCATCGTGAAGGACCTCATCGCCACACACAACCAGGGGCAAATCTCGGCCATCGGAAGTTTGGACCTGGTCTATATGGCGGAGCAGAAGATGGCCAACCGCCAGCTAATCGATGGTAAGCGACTCGTCGGCGTGCTCGAAGTCCTGATGCCAGCCAGCGTGCGCGACGAAGTAACGACCGTTATTTTAGGCTGTACGCACTTTCCCTTACTGCGACCGGAGTTGAGCGAAGCGTTTACGAACGTGCGATTTTGGTTAGACCCGGCAGCCGAAGTGGCGGCCGCTGTGCGCCGGGATCTCTCGCCGCTCGCCCGTAAGCAGCGTTCCCCCTCGTACTCCCTGTTACTGACGAGCAGGCACAATGCGGTCGAATTAGCACGAGTGTTTGCGGCTCAGGGATTCTCACAAGTTGTTCAACTAGAATCAATGTTACCCCTTGAGGGGCAGGAGGCCGACTATGATCTCACCGAATCAATATTCGAAGGGGGTTCTCTATTGTTTGATCGCCACGATTTCCTGGGGGGCTATGTTTCCCGTCATGACTAGTGCGCTTACAGAGATTGACCCCTTCACCTTCACAGTCATGCGATACTCGCTTGCGGGGATGGCCTTTCTGGTCGCGCTGCTGATCAAGGAACGTGAGCGGGCGTGGAATCTGACTAAACGAGACATCATCCGGCTCTGGATGTTCGGGACCGCTGGATTTGCGGGATTCCAGTTTCTTGTGTTTCTCGGGCAACAGCTTGCTGGTAAAGAAGGCGCATTAACCGCCTCCATCATGATGGCGACTCAGCCGATGCTGGGTCTCCTAGTGAACTGGGCATTCAGAAAAATCGCCCCGCCGCTTTACTCCGTCTTGTTCATCCTGATGTCGTTAAGCGGCGTCTTGCTGGTCATCACCAAGGGCGACCTCCTCAGTGTCATTCACCAGCCCCAGCACTATGGAGCCGATGCGCTGATTATTCTCGGCGCTTTGTGCTGGGTGATCTACACGGTGGGTGCCGCTTACTATCCGCAACTGTCGCCGCTTCAGTACACCACCGGCACGACGCTCCTCGGTCTTTCCAGCGTCTTCGCCCTAAACGCGATCCTCCTCGGCACGCGAGTGATCTCTGTACCCTCGCTGCACACCTTGGCTTTCATCACTCCGCACCTGGCATACATGGCTTTCTGCGCAGGTTTTATCGGCGTCTTAAGCTGGAACCTGGGCAACCGATGCCTCACGCCATTGAACGGAGTTCTGTTTATGGATGTGGTGCCCATCACAACTTTCTTGATCTCGGCAGTTGGCGGCGTCCTCCCATCGAAAGTTCAGGTGATTGGCGCTGTCCTGACCGGCATGGCCCTGATCTTCAATAACCTGTACTTGCGCCATCGCAATCGGCCCCTTCAGGTGCCGAGGCCGGTGCGCGCGGTGGCCGGAAATTGAAGGCACTCACGAGGAGAATGCCCCGATGGCTGAACCCGATTCTGTGATTGTTACATACCCTTCGGATAGAGAACTCATCTACCCGTTTTCTTTCCGGTGCGGTTATGGATGCGGTTCGAAATAGAACGGCATCTTGAGACAACCCCGGGCGGGCTCCTGATGCTCGGCCCGGGCATATTTGGAACTGCTGACCGAGCACAGCTCAGATGGCCTACTTGAAGCAGATGGTCATTATGAGTGAGAGGTTAAAGAGTCGAGCTCCTTGAGGGGGTCGGCATTTGTCAGCCCTTTCTCACGTTCGATGCGCGCGTCATTCAATTGGGGGGCCAGAATCTCTTGCCGTAGCCGCTTTGCCGTACTTTTGTCCATAGTTTCGAGGTCTGCCATGATTCCGGTTTCGCCCGATCTATAGTGCTGGCGCAGTGCTTGGCGCAACTCATTCCATTGCTGTTCGATCTGGAATTGCTCCTCCTGTAATGCTCTATATTGTTGGCTCAGAGCAGACCCGGCTTCCAGCCTCTTCGAAGCCTCTCCCGCTATTTCTTCAGCTTTTTTACGCGTCAATGCGGCTATACGCGCCAGTGTGGGAAGTTGCTTGCGAAGTTGAGCAGGCGTAGCTTGCTGAACGTCAATACCCAGTTTCTCAAGGTCAACGGCGTATGCCTCTATCGCATCGTTGAAATTAATTACCGTTTGCTGAGCATGATTTTCCTTCAGCTTTGTATTGTAAATCTTGGAAAGCCGCTCCCAGGCAGTTTGCAATTCCTGTTTGAGAATCGCTGATTCTTTATCGCGTTCAGCTATAAGCTTTTCTATTTCTAACGTGACAAGGTTTAAGGAGCGATCAAGTTCTAGTTTTTGCTGCTGAAGTTGACTTGAGTCAATAACCATTTCACCTAGCCGCCGCAATTCATTACGCTGTTTGGTCAGTTCAGCTATGGTTAGCGCCCTTGCCTGTCTCATATTCGCCTGGGCGTTGAGTACGGCACTGGCAAGCTTCTCAGCAAGATTCATTCTTTGACCTCCTGCATCAACGCATTCAGCCGACCGCGCTGTCGCTTTATCGCGCTCACAGCCTCCATCAGGGAGCTAGCCTCACATTGCCGTTCCTGCAATTCGACCTTGAGCGCCTGGATGTCGGCTTGCAGGCTTGCGGCTGTTTTATGCCGGCTTTCGAGGCTGTGACGCTGAGCAGTCAGCCGGTCTATTTCTTCTTTGAGAGAAACAATTTCCGGATGAGCGGTCAAACTTCTCTCCTGCCCGCTTTCGTTACTCGCCAGCGACTCAAAGAGCGCAATCAGGCGATTGGCGCGGACCTGGTCGAGAATCCCTGTGCGCAAAGCCACCTCGAAGGCGTCTTCGATGTCATTTTGCGAAGAATCTCGCGCCAACTCGACGATGGCAAGCGCGCAGGCTTTATGCGATAAGGTCTTTTCCGATAAGACGGTGCGTAACTTACTGATGTTCATGCTTAGAACGTCCTTCCACCTGAAATAACTTTAATGATCTGCAATCCTGGAATGGCCGATTGACCATGCGCCATCCGGCTGAATACGTTAGAGAGGCCCCGCCGAATGTCGGCCAGCCCGGCGCACCCTTCGATGCTGATACCGTCTATCTTCCGCAGCGCCAGGAAAACTTCCTCTTTGAAGACAGAAAGCGAATGAAACTGTTCGGCATTATCCGAATAGCCAGTTCCTCTCCCTGGAGATTTTTTTGAATGGATGAAAAGCCACCCGACCGGGACAGCCAGACGATTTAAGGTCTTCAGGGCTTCGGCGAAGTGCGGCGAGCAACGGGCGTTCGTGCGGACAGGCTTATCAACCAGATGCTGCCATAGCACGTCGTCAAATCCTGAGGGCGGAGGCGGGGAATCGCCGACGATTAAAATGGCATGCTGCTGGTGGGTCCTTTGAATCTCCCCTTCAATGACGGTTGCCACTCGCTCTAATACTTCGTCAAGCGCATCAAAAAGATCAAACCCGGAAACATAGTCGCATCCAGTTGAGTCTCTATAGATTTAATATCTCCATCCAGCAGATTCCCTGTATCAAGAGGTTGCTTGTGTGGCCTTCCGGCCTGCTCTTTTAGCAACCTGGCCAGATTTTCAATAGCCTCGATGCCCAATGATTCAGCAAAGTTTTCTTTCTCGTCAGAGAGAGTGTTTGGGTCCTGCTTTATGCTACTCATATTAGCTTACCCCATGGCTATCCAGGCAATCTTTCAAACGGTAGCGAGCGCTCTCGTGCTGGAGTCTAGACCTAAAGGTTCACGGCCTCCAGGATTGACCAATGTGTTGAGAATTTCCCCACATATTTGATGCGCTACAAAGAATTTAAGCGATGGGCCTTGCTGACCACTACCCATGATGAAGCGGCTGTCTAGGATTGATGCCGTTGAAAAAGTGGTCTGAATTTGCCGGATGAACAACCTGGCTTTATGGGCTTTAAGCAGGCCATAAAATAACGTGAGTTCGACATAAGAAGGGAGGAACCCTTGAGGTATGATTGAAATGCTTAACCAACAAATCTTTCAACCTCAAGGAGTTCCTATGAACCATTCCATTCTACCGCTTTTCTCCGATCTTGACGATTTCTGCCAGTCCTTCGAGCCGACCTTCAACACCAAACAGCTAGAGGCGGGGACGCGCCGACGCCAGCGCCACACCACGCTCATCCTCAGCGAAGTCCTGACGATCATCGTCTGGTTTCAACAATCCGGCTATCGCACCTTCAAAGACTATTACCGCAAAGAAATTTGCCTTCACCTGCGCTCGGAATTCCCCAACCTCGTCAGCTACAACCGCTTCGTCGAGCTGATGCCCGCGGCGCTTGTGCCGCTATGCTTCTACTTGCAGACTCGCAAAGGCCAGACCGCTGGGGTTGCCTTCATTGACTCATTGCCGATTGCTGTCTGCCACAACCGCAGAATCCCCTCACACCGGGTCTTTGCCCATGTCGCCGAACGCGGCAAATCCAGTGTCGATTGGTTCTACGGCTTCAAGCTGCACCTGATCGTCAATGACCAGGGCGAGTTGTTGGCCTTTCACCTGACGCCCGGCAACGTCGATGACCGCAAGCCGGTGGCGAGGCTGGCCCGCGGGCTTTACGGCAAACTCTTCGGCGACCGCGGCTACATCTCGCAGGCGCTGCAAGCGGTGCTCAGCGCGCAGGGCCTGCAACTGATCACCAAGATCAAAAAGAATATGAAGCAGCGTTTGCTGTCGGTGTGGGATCAACTCCTGTTGCGCAAGCGAGCCTTGATCGAGACGATCAATGATCAGTTGAAGAACATCTGTCAGATCGAGCATAGCCGGCATCGCAGCCCGGCGAACTTTTTGGTCAACGTCGTCGCAGCGCTGATTGCCTACACATACAAGGAGAAGCTGCCGTCGTTGAATCTGCGTGTCAAAGAACTCGACAAGCTGCTGCCAGCAGCCCTGTAGTTATGTCGAACTCACGTTAAAATAAATTCAGCCTATAGGAGGAAAGCCGAGTATATCGCAGATTGGCTTTCTAAAAAACTCCTCGGTTTTTCTATTCAGATAAGAAAACGGCCGTTCCGCTTGGGCCTTGAGAACAAGATGGCTTACTATCGATGGCACAACCCGTCAAGGCCCGCAAACTATACCCTACATGGTTACACTTGTAAATCACTTTTGCTCAAAGCCAAGGCGAGCACATCTAAATTCCAGGGCCATTTAATTCTCAGAGAAAAAGAAGAAACCACCGATGAAAAAGGGCCTGAATATGGCCCCTCCAGCGTCTTTAAATCGCACCCGGCTCTTTAACATCATTGAACGAAGGGAACAATTAGGGAACGATTGAGGAAGATGGTCAGGATCACAGGTGCCCCCATCGGCTTTGCAGAAGACGAAGTCTGCCTCGCCCGTGGAGCGGGCCTTCTGTCGGTGACCGAACAGAACATCGCGCAGCACGGTCGGCAGCGGCAGCGTCCGCTCGCTCGCCTCGGTCTTGGGTTTGACGAAGTTCCCACGCCAGAGCCTCTACGCTTTCAAGCGCGGCTTATTTCGGCTTCCCATACCTGACCAACTGCCTTTTTGGAAAGACTTTCTAGTCGTTGTGTAGTTTCAGGAGGAGTACAGTGAGGCGAGGCCGCACAGCGCCTTGCGGAACCAGACGCCGTAGGCTTTTAAGGAGAGTTGGCGAAGGACGCGAGGGGTGAATGAAGCAGGATTATTAATCTTGGGGTTGGCACGGGGTTCGGGTGCGGCTCAGGCAAGTGGTTGCAAAGGTCTTCATACCGAGGAGCCGTGCCCTGCACCATTCTTCGTGAACCTTCCAGTGAAGAGGAACTTCGCGAAGCGCAGGTAAAACTGCGGGTAGGATGGCTCAAGGTGTTTGAACGGGTGTTGTTCGGCGAGAGTCTGCTCGTAGCGCGGCAATTCTTCCATCGCAACGGCCATGTTGTGGTGATGACCAACGTGATTACAGTTAAAGTTTGTGAGCCAGCGCGCCAAGCGGCCCGCCTGAATACTTCGAGTGTTGAGCCAGGCATCGCTTGCCGGCTTGTCGCATTGAAAGTGCTCGGGCAGTTCGATCAGGGCATGTGATGGCCCCCACCCGATCAACAACGGTACCAACCACAAATCAACAAACAGTTTCGTCTCGAAGGCGACGGTGGCTAGCAGCGCCGCGGCGAGCAGGACGGCCATGATGGCATAGTCGCGCTGGATGTTTGCGGCGACGCGAGGGTGAATGTCCGGGAAGTCCGCCGCGAGTTTTGCGGACAGACGCCCGGCTGTTGCAAGAAGCATCCGTTTGAGTGCTGTCAGGTAATGACTCACCATCGACAGATGCCAAAGGAAGCCTAAGATCCTTCGCCGCCTGGAAGGCGACTCCATCAGCTGATAAGAGTAGCCGAAGCTCTCAATGTCTTCGAAAGAGCCGGTCAACTTGTGATGCCGGAAATGGAACCATAAGTAATGCCAGAAGGATGTGCCCGAGGGCATCCCCAAGAGGATGCCTAAGGTGTGGTCCACAGGCGCGCTACCTGTGGCAGTCCTGTGGATGCACTGATGGACAAGCTCGGTTGCGTGGGCAAAGAGAAGTCCGACGACGAACTGGCAGAGTAATTTAATGGCTGCATCCATCCTGATGATTGCGACTTCAAAGCCGAAGACGAGAACTACGAGCACAAACATCTTCACGGCGAAGATGCTTGGATTCACACCCCTCGCGGGGCTTGCGGTCGGACGGGTTTGGCGATCCTGGCGGGCCACAGATTCAGATTGGCCGCGTTGATTTGACCGTGTCATACGCTGCATAGCTACCTCTGACTTTCAGGCGTACCCTCTCGACGATGCGAGGGGCTCGGCAATATAGTCTCGGGCGCGTTGCCGTGCGCCAGGTGGGCGGGAACCTGCCGCTCAGCAACATGGGCACACAGGACGAATAACGGGCGCGAAATTGGCATTCGCATGGCGGTCGGCGTCGCCTGTAGCAACATCCTCAAGCTGATCCTGCGGCAGGGAATGGCGCTCGCCTTGGTCGGCGTCGTGATGGGGCGGGTGGGTGTATATAGACTGATGAAGTATCTCGACAGCGAAGTGAATCTGTCGAAGGCGCTCTGCCGCGCGGGATTTTCAGACCCGCTGGCTTATGGCGCGATCACATGACAACCGTGAGGGGCTGGCGTCTTCCGGCCCGATGCGCTCTAGGGCCTGTCGCCTAACCGTTGTTCAATCTCATCGTCAGCCGGTTGCTCCAGCCTCGCCGCCATTCGGCGCTCGCTGAGCTTACGGATTCTCCCCGAATCCTTGTCACCTCCTTCGCTATTCTTCTTGGAAATTAAATCGGCAAGCCCGCACAGGGTCGGCGCTTCAAAGATGTGGCGGATGTTGAGTTCGACGGAAAATCGCTCCCGCACCTTGGCGACCAGTTGCATCGCGGCTAACGAGTGGCCGCCGATCTCAAAGAAGTTATCGTGTCTGCCGACCCGCTTGAGCCGCATGATCTCCGACCATAAACTGGCCAGTTGCTCTTCAATAGGCGACTGGAAGACATCAACCGCTCGTTCGCCCGTCTCCAGCTGAGGGGCCGGCAGTCGCCGCTTGTCTAGTTTGCCGTTCGGGGTTAAGGGGAGCACGTCGAGGAAGACGAACTGCGCCGGGACCATGTAGGCGGGCAGTCTCATTCTGAGGTGGTCCTTCAGACTCTCCCGCAGATCCCCGTCTGCCGGCTCTCGACAAACCATGTAAGCTATCAGATGTTTTTGTCCGTCCGGCGGCTCATAAACCGCTACCGCCGCCGCCCTGACGTCCGGGTAATCGAGCAAGGCGGCCTCAATCTCGCCGGGCTCGATCCTGTACCCCCTGATCTTAATCTGCTCATCGGCGCGGCCCCAGAATTCCAGGTCACCTTCGCCCAGGTGCCGTGCCACGTCGCCGGTTCGATACATCCTTTCCCCGGCTTGCTCGGCGCAAGGGTTCGGGATGAATCGCTCGGCGGTCAAGTCCGACTGGCCGATGTAGCCGCGCGCGAGGCCGAGCCCGCCGACGTACAACTCCCCCCTCGTGCCGACCGGCACCGTGCGCAACGTAGGGTCGAGCACGTAGACTTGAGTGTTGCCTATAGGGCGACCAATGGGCGGAGCCGAAAGGCCCCGCCCATCCGGCGTGATGAGCGACGACGTGGCGATGACCGTATTCTCAGTCGGGCCATAATGATTGCCGACTTGAAAAGGATACTGCGCCCCGCACGGCCAGTGGAGCTTTTCGCCGCCCGTGAACAAGCTCTTCAAAGGGCTCGTCTCCGGCCAGGGTTGCGCCAGGGCCAGCTCAGCCATGGGCGTCGCCATGAAGCTTCTGGTGATCGACGATTCGCCGAGCCATTGAATCAAGCCCCAGACGTCGGAGCGATTCTGTTCAGGCGGTATGTGGAGGCTTGCCCCCGCCGTCAGGTAAGGCCAGGTTTCCCAGACCGCGGCGTCAAAGCTTATCCCGGCCAACAGCGTGGCGCGGTCAGCCGCCGTCACCTGATAAGTGTCCCGGGTCCAGTGTATCAGGTTTAATAAGGACGCATGTGGCACCCCAACTCCCTTGGGCCGGCCCGTCGAGCCGGAGGTGTAAATGAGGTACGCAAGGTTCTCAGGAGCGATTTCTACGTGTGGGCTGGCTGAACTTCTATGCGCCAGATCATGCCGAATGGAATCGACGGCGATCACCTCGGCAGCCAGCCCGTCCAATGAAAGGCCGAGCGCCTGCCGGGTCAACAGCAAAGGGGCTTGCGACGACTCCAGCATATAGGCGATGCGGTCAGGCGGGTAGGCCGGGTCGAGCGGCAGGTAAGCGCCGCCCGCTTTCAGCACGGCAAGCTCGCTGATGATCAGGTCCTGGCTCCTATCCATGCAGATGCCAACAACCCTTTCCGGCCCGATTCCTCTTTCTCTTAAGTAGTGGGCGAGGCGGTTCGCCTGTCTGTCTAGCTCACCATAGGTCAGCGTGCCCGAGGCGTCGCTCACCGCGATGGCGTCAGGGGCTATGGCCGCCTCTCGTTCAAACAAAGCGTGCGCGAGCGGACTCGCCGGGTAACTCGCCCTGGTGTCATTCCATTCCCTGAGCAACTGGTGCGCTTCTTCGTCTCCGATCATCTCAAGCTCATGCAGGCTGGCGTCCGGACAGCGGACGAGGGCGTCGAGCAGACGCTCGAAGCGGCGCGCCATCCTCTTGATGGTATCCGCTCTGAACAGGTCCGTGTTATAGCGAATCGCCCCCCGAATGACATCACCTCGTTCGGTCAGCGTCAGCGTCAGGTCGAATTTCGAAGTGTCGTATTCGGAAGACAGGGCTTCCAGGTTTAAGCCTTGCAGTTGGATCTCGTCGCTGGGCTGATTCTGTACAGCGAACATGACCTGGAACAGCGGCGAGCGGCTTGAGTCTCTGTCGGGCCGCAACTCTTCGACCAGCTTCTCGAACGGCACGTCCTGATTCGCGTATGCACCCAGCGCCGCCTCCCGCACCTTCTTCAACAACCCTCGGTAGCTCTCCCTGCCCTCCACCCGCACCCGCACCGCCAGCGTGTTGACGAAGAACCCGATTACCCCTTCGACTTCTGCCCGGCTACGGTTCGCTATCGGCGTCCCGATGACGATGTCGCCCTGCCCGCTCTGCCGCCACAGCAGCACCGCCAACCCTCCCAGCATCTCCATGAACGCCGTCACGCCTTCCTGCCGCCCCAGCCGCCGCAGCCCCTCGACCGCCGCCTCGCTCACCTCCACCTTCTCGCTTCGCCCGCGGTACCCCATCTGCGCCGGCCGCGCGTAATCCGTCGGCATCTCCAATGCCGGCGGCGCTCCCTGCAACTGCTCGCGCCAGTAGCCGAGTTGCCGCGCCATCTCGCCGCCTTCCAACCACTCCCGCTGCCAGGCCGCGTAGTCGGCGTACTGCACTTCCAACTCCGCCAGCCGCACCGCCTCGCCGCGCGCGTAGCCGCCGTAGAGCCGGTCCAGCTCGCGCATCATCACCCCCACCGACCAGCCGTCAGCGATGATGTGGTGCAGCACCACCACCAGCAAGTGCTCGTCTTCTTCGACCCGCAGCAGCCGCACCCGCAGCAGCGGCCATTTGGAGAGATTAAAGCCGCGCCCGGATTCCCGGTTCGCCTCGGCTTCGGCGTGCTTGCGGCGTTCCTCAAGTGTGCTGCCGGACACCGGCTCAACGTTGATTCGGAGTTCGGCGGCCTCTCGTATGATCTGCATTGGCTGCCCGTCTTCTTCTTCAAAGGTTGTTCTGAGCACCTCGTGCCGCCGAATCACCTCGTTCAGGCTCCGCTCCAGGGCCTCTACGTTCAGACGCCCCCTGATGCGGGACGCCTTCACGATGTTGTAAGCGCTGCTCGTCTTGTCCATCTGGCAGGCGAGCCACATACGCTGCTGGGCATAAGATGGCGGAAGCACATAGACCGTATTCTTTGACATGGTGGACCTCCTCGGCCAGCGTACTGAACCGAACCCTGCCGCCTCGCGGTAGATCGGGTCAGTCCGAATGCGCGTTCGATGCAGTATTCAGGGTGTCTGCCGGAGGCTGTGAAAGGGGTGGCGTGCCACACGCCTCCCGGCAGCGTTCGGGGTTAGAAACTCTCCTCGTGGTTCTTGTGAGCCTGTGCGGATGCCGCGATCAAGCGCGGCACTTTTCTTATGGGCGACAGGTGGCCGGCTGTCCCCTCGCATCGCAACTGCTCGACGGCCTGTGCCAGTCCTTCAACCGTCGCCTGCTCGAACAGCTGCCGTAATTCGATCTCAAGATTAAAGGCTTTCCGCACCCGCACGATGACCTGTGTGGCGAGCAGGGAGTGGCCGCCGAGGTCGAAGAAGTTCTGCTTCAGCCCCACACATGGCCGTCTCAATACATCTTTCCATATGCCGGCAATGATCTCTTCGACGTCCGTCGCCGCGCGCTCAGGCTCGGTCGTCGGCGGTTCCGGTTCTGCGTCGGGCAGACACTTAAGGCGCTGGCGGTCCAGCTTGCCGTTGGTCGTCCGTGGCATCTCAGGGATCACCACAATCGCCTGCGGCACCATGTATTCGGGCAATTCCCCCCTGACGGATTCTCTCGCCGCCGCGCCGGTGATTCCTGGTTCGGCGACGACATAGCCGACTAGCTGCCTGCCCCCGGCGGCCGCTTGCTTTACCACGACGGCCGCCTGCCGTATTCCGGGCTGACGAATCAGCGCCGCCTCCACCTCCCCCGGCTCGACGCGATAGCCTCGAATCTTGGCCTGCCCGTCCATCCTGCCGAGGTACTCGACACGGCCATCCTCGGCGTAACGACAGAGGTCGCCGGTCCTGTACATGCGCTCGCCCGGGCCATCTCCGTAAGGCGATGGCAGGAATCTTTCAGCCGTCTGTGCGGCGCTCCCCATGTAGCCTCTACCCACGCCGGCACCCGCAATAAAGAGATCACCGACCGCGCCTTTGCCGACCGGCTGTAGATTCCCGTTTAATACATAGACGGCCATATTAGCCAGAGGTCGCCCGAGCACTGGCGAGCCGACATCTGCGGTTATGTGACAGGCCGTCGCATTCACAGTGGTTTCCGTAGGGCCGTAGACGTTGTAGGAGATTGTGCCGCGCTCGGCGGCCAGCAACCGCCACAGCTTATCGTCAATCGCCTCGCCTCCGAGCAATACAACGGCGGGCAAATTATCCTGGCTGTAGAAACCGCAGTCGATCAGGGCCTGAAACAGCGATGGCGTGCAATCGAGGACATCGAGCGCGGCTTCGCGGATAAAGTTCACCAGCGCCTCGGGGTCTTCCCGAACCGCCTGCGGCACGATGTGGATGGCATGTCCTGACGCCAGTTGAACGAGCTGCTTGACCGACGTGTCAAAGGCGACTGGCCCATTCAGGCTGACGCGCAACGGGCGCTGCGGTGCCTTCGCGTATACGGCTTCCTTCAGAGCGTTCAGCAGGTTGACGACGGCGCTATGACAGACCATCGCCCCTTTCGGGGTGCCGGTCGAGCCGGACGTGTAGATGACGTAAGCGAGATTTTGCTGGGTTGTCCTGCTGTCCGGGTTGCTCGCCCGCTGACGGCTGATCGCCTGGGCCTCAGCTTCCGGGTCCACTCGTGTGACCCCGTGTGGCGGCGTTCCGCTGCGGGCTATCAGCAGTTTGGCACCAGCCGAGGCGAGCATTAAAGAGGTCCGCGCGGCAGGGTAAGCCGGATCGAGCGGCAGGTAAGCCGCCCCCGCCTTCAGCACCCCGAGCAGGCTCACCACCAGCTCCACCCCGCGCTCCAGGCAGATGCCCACGACCGCCTCCGGCCCCGCACCTTGCCCCCGCAGGTAGTGCGCCAGCCGGTTGGCACGCCGGTTCAACTCTGCGTAGCTCAGGCTCGCCCCCTGACTGACGACCGCCACGGCGTCGCCGCGCCGCGCTGCCTGCGCCTCGATCAGCTCGTGGATCAGCCGCTGGGCGGGGTAAGCCGCCGCCGTGTCATTGCCCTCGACAAGGAGTTGGTGACGCTCCTCAGGGCCGCACAGCTCAAGCTCGCCGACCTTCGCCCGCGCGTTGTCGGGCATTGATGCCAATGTCTGCTTCAGCGCGTTGCCGAGGCGGGCGATGATGTGGCTGGCGAAGCGGTCGGCATCGTACTCGAGCTTGATTGATAATCCCCGGTCGAGGCAGGCGGCCAGGGTGATCGGGTAATTGGACCGCTGGAGAAGCTCAAAGGTGCGCTTCTCCCATTGGCCCCCTTGAGCCTTCATGGCGGCGTCGAGCGAATGGTTCTCGAATACAACGATGCTGTCGAAAAGCCTGGTGCCGCCTGACATCCGGCTCCATCCGCTTATGGAGACCAGCGGCGTATGCTCAAAGGCTCGCACCGCGATGTGCTGGGCGCGCAGTTCTCTGAGCCATTCCGAAAGCGTCGCTTCGGGCCTTATCTTCACGCGCACCGGCACGGTGTTGATGAAAAGCCCGATCATCGCTTTCGCCCCTTCAAGGGCCGAGTGCCGGCACGCCCGCGTCGCGCCAAAGACGACATCATCCTGATTGCTATAAGCAGCCAACAGCAGCGCCCAAGCGCCCTGGAGCAGAGTGTTGAGCGTAAAGCCTTCCTGTCTAGCCAGGCTCGACAGCCGGGCCGTCAACGCTTCCGACAGATGGAAGGTCGTTTCCGCGTGTGACCCGCGGTGGTCGGGTCGGCCCGGCCCACAGGCGCACGGCAGCGGCGTCGGCGCACCAAAGTCCTTTAGCAGGTCCCCCCAAAACTCTTCGGCCTGCGCCAGGTCTAGCCCTTTCAGCCAGTCAACGTAGTCACGAAACGGCTGCGGATCATCCAGCGCGAGCACTTTTCCGCCTGCCAGGCTGTCATAGATGGCGAAAAGCTCTTTGAGCACCAGCACCCGCGAGCGGCCATCGAAAAGCGCGTGATGGCCGGTCCAGACTAACTTGTAACGGTTGCGGTCCAGCCTGAAGAGGGCCAGCCGCATCAGCGGCGGCGTCTCCGGGTCAAACCCGCGCGCGCGATCATGGTCCAGGTAAGCGGTCAGCCGGCGGGCCTGCTCCGCCGGCGGCTGGCCTCGCCAATCCTCTTGCAGGCAATCGAGCGTTGCCGCCCGGTGGACCCGCTGCTCCGGCTTGCCCTCGCTGCCCCAGTGGAAGCTTGTACGAAACAGCGCGTGGCGCTCGACCAGCCGCGACCAGGCTTCGAGAAACTTGGCGGCGTTCAGTGCATGGTCGAGCGTGGCAACCATCTGCTGAACATAGATGCCCGTGTGCTCGTGATACAGGCTGTGGAATAACATCCCGGCCTGCATCGGCGATAGATCGTATGAATCTATAATCTCTGACATCGGGTCGAAGTTTGGCTGACACATTGATGGATCATGGAGGCGCGGCCTGATTGCCGTCGTCGCAATCCCCCGCCGGCTATTGCCATAGGTAGTCGATCTCTCCGAAATGATCCCGCACCCACCGATCACAGTAGATCGTGTCCAGGTAACGCTCGCCGCGGTCGGCCAGTATGGCCACACAGGTCGAGTGCGCCGGCAGCTCTTCCCTGACGCGGGCGATGGCCATCAGCACCGCGCCCGACGAGCCGCCGGCCAAAATGGCCTCGCGGCGGGCCAGGCGGCGGCAGCCGATCACACAGTCCTTATCCGAAACCTGAACGTGGCGCTCGGCAAGCCCCTCGCGAAAGAGGCCGGGCCGGATGGCGGCCCCGTGACCGGGGATCAGCCGTTTGGCTTTGTCGCCGCCGAAGATGACGCTGCCGATGGCATCGACGGCATAGATTCGGGTCTTCAGTTGTTGCGCGGCGACATACTCGGCGCAGCCCCTCAAGGTGCCGCATGTGCTGACGGCGCAGAACAGGTAATCGGGGCTATCGCCCAGGTCGCTGACGATCTCGGCCATCGTCTGCCGATGCGCCAGGGCGTTGGCCTCATTGGCGTACTGGTTCGGCCAAAAACTATTCTCAATCGACTGCGACAGGGCGCGGACGCGATCAAGGCGCGCTTGCAGATAACCGCGGCCTTCCCCGTCCGCGCATTCGACCATATCGACTTCAGCGCCATAAGCCTTCAGCAGGTTGCGGTTCTGCAAGGTCGTCTTGGGATCGACCACGCAGATGAAGCGCAGGCCGAAGTATGAGCAGGCCTGCGCCAAGCCTATGCCCATGTTGCCGGAGCTTGATTCGATGACGACCGAATCAGCGCCGATGGCCCCGCTGGCGAGCGCCTGCTGGAGGATGGCCAGCGCCGGCCTGTCCTTCATGCTGCCGCCGGGGTTGAGCGTCTCCAGCTTGGCGAATAATTGCAAGCCATCGTCACCGAAAAAGCGCCTGAGCCGAACAAGCGGCGTGCGGCCAATTGCGTTTAAGATACTTTCGCGCAAGATTGATTACCTGCCGGCGTGAGCTCAGCCCTTCAATGCACGGCCGACCGCCCTGAGCCGCACGGCCTGCGGCGGTCGCCTTGGCACTAGATTGATGGCAGACAGTCGTGAGGCGACCCGTACGCCCCCTGCGAGACGTTGACCTGGACATAGGCGGGGAACGGCTGCAAACGGCTCAGGTCACTTTCGAGTATGACCGCGTCGCCGTTGCGCCGAAGCTCGCGGAAGCCGGCAAACTTGAAGGTGATGTACATCATACGGTTTCTGTCGTTGGCAACGTACTCCGCCAACAGCCTGACGCCGGCGGCCCGGGCTCTCGCCATGAGGTAGTTTAGGATGATCGTGCCGATGCCACGCGACATCACACGGCAGGACATCAGCAGCAGCTTTAGCAAGTGTTGATCCGGTCGGCGCTCGATCAAGGCCAGGCCGATCTTGCCATACGTCCCGTACTTGTCCTGCAATTCACAAATCAGCAGGTCATGGCCGTCGGATTGGACGAAGCCATGCAACTCCTCGTAGGAGTAGGTGTAGCCCGTGGTGTTCAACTGGTGTGTGCGGACGGTCAGCTCCTCGGCCCGCCGCAGGTCTTCCGGCCCGGCTGGGGCAATCGACAGACGCATGTCGAGGCCGGCGAGGAACTCCTCGTGTGCGCCGCTGAAGTCGGCCTCGGCGGCCTTGCGGGCCGCGTCGCTCAGATACATCTTCCTTCTGGCCTGCGAATCGGCGGTGACGAATCGCGGCTTCATCCCCGGCATCTCTAGCAGCCGGCCAACCGCGCTCGCGTCGATGCAGCGCACCTGCGGGTGGGCATAGCGCACCTCGTCCCGCTCGAACGCCTGATCGTCGATGAAGGCCAGCGAATCCGTCGCGATATTGATCGCTTCGGCGATGGCCTGAATGGACGCGGACTTGGCCTTCCAGTTGATCTGCGGGTAGAGGAAGTATTCGGCGATGCCGAAAGATTCCAACCGCGCCATAGCCAGGTCGTGGTCATTCTTGCTGGCGATGGATTGCAGTATGCCCCGGCGGTCGAGGCCGGTAATGGCCTCCAGCACGCCCGGTCGCAAGGCCAGGCTGTCGCCTTCGAGCAACACGCCATCCCACAGCGTGTGGTCCAGGTCCCAAACCACGCACTTGATAAGCGGCTTCTTCGCGTCGTTTTTCACGTTCATCGGATTGTGCCGTTAAGCCAGAGCGGGAGGAATGGCCCTCGCCTGAGGCCGGCGCGCGGCCCGGTCAGCGGGTGCCTTCCTGGTATCCGTAATCCGCAATGAGGAGTTGTTGGAGTTGGTTACTGCCTTCGATGATCTCCATGATCTTGGCGTCGCGCATGTAACGCTGCACGGGATACTGGCCGCCGCAGCCATTCGCGCCGTGAATCTGCACCGCGTCGCTCGCCGACTTCATGGCCGCCTGCGAGGCGAAATACTTGGCGATCAGCGTCTCCATCACCTCGCGCGGGTCGCCGCTGATTTTCAGGCAGGCGGCGCGGCAGCACAACATGCGCGCGGCCTTGACGTTGACCACCATGTCGCTGATCATCTGCCGGATGAGCTGATGCTCTTTCAATGGCGCGCCGAACTGCCTTCTCTGGCTCGTGTACCGCACGCAAGCGTCCAGGCAAGCTTGGGCGATGCCGACGCAGCCCCAGGCCACGCTGTACCTTCCCATGCCCAGAGCCGTAGAGATCACCGAAGCCAGCCCGAAGCCCGCGCGGCCAAGCAGGTGGCTCGCCGGCACGCGGCAGTCCGTCAATTCCACCTCGGCCAGCATAGAGGCCCTTACCCCGAGCAGGTCGCCGATGGGCCGCGTCGAAAGGCCGGAACGGTGGCGCTCGACTAAGAAGGCCGAGGGCTTGTCGTCGAGCCGGGCGAGCACCAGGAAGAGGTCGGCCACCTGGCCGAAGGTGATCCATTTCTTCAGGCCATTCAGCACATACCCGTTCGCCGTGCTGACCGCAGTGGTCTGGACGCTGCGCAGGTCGCTGCCGGCATCAGGCTCGGAGGCCGCAAAGGCGGCGACCTTCTGCCCGCTGGCGAGCAGGGGAAGCCAGGCCGCGCGCTGCTCCTGGTTGCCCCAACGCAGGATGGCCGTCGCCACCATGTCGTGGACCGTCAGCAGGCTTCGGACCGAGGAGCACGCCTTGCCGATCTCCTCCGTCAACAGGCCATAGGTGAGCAGGTCCAATCCGCTGCCGCCCCACGACTCGGCGAGGAAAGAGCCAAGGTAGCCCCGGCCTGCCAGCTTGTCGATGAGTTCAGGCGGCAGCCTCTGTTGGCGGTCGAACTGATCCGCATGCGGGACGATCTCCTGAAGGCAGAACTGCCGGACGTCTTCCCGCCGTTGCTCCTGCTGATCGCTGAGTTGTAAATCCATCGGGCCACCTCGCCGCCGGTTCCGAAGCCGCCCCTCAAGCGCCGGCGGCCATGCGCTTGCGCGCGACAAAGGCGTTGATATGATCGACCGTATTGAAGTTGGCGATCTCAAGGTCTTCGTCTTCGACCCCGACGCCGAACTCGCTTTCGATGAACATAACCAGTTGCATGGCGAAAAGTGAGTTGACAAAGCCCAAGGCGAAGATGTCGTCTTGATCCCGCAACTCGGCGACGCGGAAAAATCTGGCGAGAAACTCTTTGATCCTGGCCTTATTGTCCATGCCGTGCCGTCCTCCTTGAACGTCAGCCCAGCCCTTGTCCGGGCCCGTAGGTGTAAAATCCCTTGCCGCTCTTGCGACCCAGCAAGCCGGCGTCAACCATCTGCCGCAGGCGCGGGCAGGGCCTGTACTTGCTGTCACTGAAGCTCTCGTATAGGACCTCGACCGACAACAGGATGGTGTCCAGGCCGATCAGGTCGGCGGTCTCAAGCGGCCCCATCTTATGACCGAAACAGTCGCGAAAGATCTGGTCCACAGCTTCGGGCGTGGCCACGCCATCCTGGACCAGATAGATGGCTTCGTTGATGGTCAGCATCAGCACGCGGTTGGAGACAAACCCCGGCGCGTCGTTGACCATCACCCATTCTTTGCCCATGGCGGCGAGCAGGTGGGCGGTCGTCGCTATGGTCGCGTCACTGGTGTGGAAGCCGCGAATGACTTCGACCGTCTTCTTCATCGGCACGGGGTTCATGAAGTGAATGCCGATGACCCGGTCGGCCCGCCCGGTGGCCGAAGCAATGCGCGTGATCGGTATCGCCGACGTGTTGGCGGCGAATACACACGGCGGCGGGCAGACCGCCTCGATGCGCTTGTAGAGCTCGCGCTTGATCTCCCATTTTTCGGTCACATTCTCAATAACGTAGTCGGCGCTTTCGAGCCGGGACAGCTCTTCGGAGAAGTCTATGCGCTTGATGACCTCGCCGCTTGAGGCTTGGGCGGCCTCTTTGCCGAGCAGCATTTGTAGCCGCAGGTTCTGCCTGATTTGGGCCTTGGCTTCATCCAGAACTTGACGGCTGATGTCAATTAAGATGACCTCAAACCCGGACTGCGCCAGATTCTGCGCCACCCCTACGCCCATGACGCCAGCGCCGATCACGCCGATAGTCTCTAATCTCATCAAACACCTCCCGGCCAACCTTGAGCCGTTGTGTAATCGTGAAGGCCGGTCATTCAAGCCCGGCGGTGGCCTGACCATCCCCGCGGGCGCGGCTGGCCGGCCTTTCGTAGAGCGGCGAGTAGGTCTCTTCGATGAGAATCTCCTTCTCCCCGAAGAGCCGCTCGGCTGCAATCCCCAGCGCGCAGCACTCGCTCAGAAGCCGATTTGAATCGACGATGGGGCGCGATTTCTCCGTGTACTTCAGGCTCAGGACGTAACCGAGCCAAGGCTCCTGCCCCATCGCGTAGACGTAAACGTTCGGGCAGTTGAAGCGTCGAACCAGGTCCATCGCCTGCTCGAAGTTCGACCCGTTGAGCCGGCGCGATTCGTCCATCGAGCGGTCCAGGCTCCTGGTCAGGAGCGGGCCATAGAGCCAGGTCAGCGGTGCCCCGTCGCACTCCATCCCCAAGAACAGCGCGTCGAGGTCGCCGAACTCGTGTTGCAGGTGGTCGTACATGCGCGGCTCGATGTTGCAGGAATCGGCGGCGAATAGAATCGAGCGGCTGCCGAGCCGGACGACGTACGCGGTCTTCGAGCGGATGTTAAGGTCCGAGTGCTCGCCGAGGAAGGGGATGGCCGTGATCGCCCCATCTTCCCAACTGATGCTTTCCAGGTCATCCAGCTCGATGACGTTCTTGAAGCCGATGTTATTCAACGTGAGTCTCAACGAGGGGTCCTGCAACGAGCCGCCGGAGCTCGTCGGCACGATGATGTTCTTGACCTTGTGCCTGATTTGCAGCAGCGTCTCCAACATCACATGGTCCTGGTGGTTGTGCGTGATGATGACGTAATCGATGCGGTCGGGCAAATCCATGTAGGTGTAACGCGAGACGTTCGACTCGTAGGTGTAGCTCAGCACCGGGTCGAACAGCATGTTGACCTCCGGCGTCTCTAACAGGATGCAGGCGTGGCCGAAATAGCGCCAGCGCACGCCTTTGCCGCGATAAGGCGAAAAGGGCGGCGGCGGGCTGGGCGTGAAGAAGGAGCGCACAAGCGGCGCGGCGGCTTGCGGCACCTTCAACATCTCGGCAATCTCGCCCCAGGGCCGCGGCGACGATTTCAATTCAAATAGACGATCAACGACCTCGTCGTCGAATGGAACGCGCAGGTGAAACAGCGAATCCGATTCCAGTCGCGGGGTGCTGAAGACGAACGGGCGGTCGTCGCCGCTGATCGTCGATAACATCAGGCTCTGGGCGGACCGGTCATAATACTTGCTCTTGTAAAGCAGCGGTTCGATCAGCCGATAGCCGGGATGATTGTTGAGGTCGTAGCCCAATTCGACATAGCCCTTGAGAATGTCCGGCACTTTGTCATAGAGCGGGTGAAGCGAATAGCCTGTCGCAAGGGTCCGCAGCATCTCTTCGAGCGCCGCGATGGCGGCAGACAGTTCCATCAGGTGCGGGTAGCGGCGTTTGGTCTGCTCTCGCAGCCTCTCGATCTCCTCGACCCTGCCACCGCCGTAATCGATAAAGGGGCCGCCGAGCAGTCTGGGATTCTTGACGGCGGTCGCGTGTACCTGCGGCGCGCTGATGTAGGAGTTCATGATCTTCAGGTGGCGTTCGGTCAGGTAGCGCGCGGCGGTCGCCGGCGGAATCAAATACGACCAGGCGTACCAGTGGTCGAACAGCGGTTCGACCTGGATGTTGGGCCGCAGATAGAGTAATTCGTTTTCCATGATGACTCCTTTTCCTGGAGCGGTCGCTCCGGCGCGTCAATCAACGCGGCTCTTGTAACCACTGTTTAAGCAAATCTTCTTTCGCGGTCGTGAGCCTGGCCCGCCGGCTGGCGAGTTGCGCCCGCCGCTCGGCCATGCCCGTGCGAGAGACAGGCGCGCCGGCCGCACTGGCCGCGCAATCCGCCAGCCCCTGCGCCTCCGGCATGCAGGCTTGCGGCTGCCCAGGCTGGCCCGAATGACTTACTGGCTGGATGGCCCCGGTCGCCTGATACCGTGCCGTCACGCCGGTCGCTCGCATCCAGGCGCGAGCGGGCCCGGCCAGCGGGTCGGGGATGAAGTGGTTCGCCGCCAACGCCGCGTCGCCCGCATGGCCGCCGCCGAAGCGGATGCCGCCGACGTAGACCTCGCCGACGGCGCCGATGGGCGCGGGGCGCAAGTTCCGATCCAGCACATACACCCGCGCGTCGGCGAACAACGCCGCCAGCGTTTCTGGCGTTCGTTCCTCCTCCCGCCGTATGAGTGCGCTTGAGTGTCGGCCTTGCACGGCGGCAGAATCCCACTCCCTTATGAGTTGATGCTCTTCCGACTCGCTCAACAAGGCCAGTTGCGACAGCTTCAGGTGCGGCGCGGCTGCGGCCGCCTCAAGCAGGCGCGTGTAGTGGCGTATGATCCGTCGAACGGTCGAGGACTCGAAGAGAGCAGTGTTGTAACTGATTACCCCTACCAACCCCCGCGGCCTTTCCATCATGACCAGCCTGAGGTCGAAACGTTCGGTGGCGGGTTCGGAAAGCAGCCGCTCGGCCGTAACGCCGGCGAGTTGAAGCGTCCGCGCCGGCAGATTCTGTAAGGCGAACATCACTTGGAACAGCGGCGTGCGGCTCAGGCTGCGCTCCGGTTCCATCTCCTCGACCAGCTTTTCAAATGGCATGTCCTGGTGCAGATAAGCCGCCAGCGTCACCTCCCTTACCCGCTTCAACAAGTCACTGAAACTCGGGTCGCCCGACAGGTCGCTCCGCAGCACCAGCGTGTTGATGAAGAAACCGATCAGCGGCTCCAACTCGGCCCGGTTGCGCCCGGCTATAGGCGAGCCGATGACGATGTCGGTCGTGCCGCTGTAGCGATGCAGCAGCGCCTTGAAGGCCGCCAGCAGCGTCATATACATGCTGACGTTCTCGCGCCGACTCAAGTCGCGCAGGGCGTCGCTCAATTCGTGCGAGAGCTTCAGGGGTTCAAGTGCGCCGCGGGAATCCAGAACGGCCGGGCGGGGCCGGTCGGTGGGAAAACCCGATTCAGCCGGGATGCCCCCGAGTTGATCCCGCCAGTACCGAAGGTCGTTGTCATGCGCTTCGCTCCGTAACCATTCTTGCTGCCAGCAAGCGAAGTCCGCGTATTGAAGGGCCAGCTCCGGGAGCGGCGACGGTTCCGCGGCAACGAAGGCGGAGTAGAGCGCCGACAGCTCCTGAAATAAAACCCCTCCCGACCAGCCGTCCGACACGGTGTGGTGCATGGTCAGCAGCAGCAGATGCCGGCTTTCCCCTAACCGCACGATGAAGGTTCTCGCGAGCGGCCCCTTCGCGAGATCAAACGGCAGAGAGGATTGGTGTCGGAGCAGAGATTGAGCAAGCTCCTCCGCTTGTGGCGTGGGCAGCCCGCCAAGGTCGATCAGCGGGAACGACGCGGCGGCGTCGTAGGGCTGTATGAACTGTACAGGCTCGCCGTCGATGGCCGGAAAGATCGTGCGCAGTGTCTCGTGCCGCCTCATTATTTCGTTCAGGCTCTGCACCAGCGCACGGAGGTTGAGTCGCCCCGTGAAGCCAATGGCGACCTGACTGTTGTAGCTGCTTTCCGGTTCGAGTTGGTGAAAAAACCAGAGCCCTTTCTGGGTGAAGGACAGAGGCATGGCCCCCTGGTGAGGAGCGCGGCGCAGCAGCGGCGGCGCATGTGGTTGCTGTTCGCGGCCAGCGGCTTCGATCTCCTGGGCCAGCCCGGCTATCGTCGGCGATTCAAATATGCGGCGTACGGACAGCTCTATCTGAAAGGCTTGCCGCACACGCGAGATGACTTGCGTGGCAATCAGCGAGTGGCCGCCGATTTCGAAGAAGTTGTCTTCGACGCCAACGCGTTCGCGCTTCAGCACCTGGCACCAGATTCCTTCCAGCACCTCCTCGGTCGCCGTGCGCGGGGTCTGCTTGCCGGTCGCAAGGCCGCCGCCTTCGGGGCCGGGGACGGGCAAGGCTCGCACGTCCAGCTTGCCATTAGGCGTCAACGGCAGGGCCTCCAGCGCCACATACCTCGACGGGACCATGTAGGCGGGCAACTTTTCTCGCAGATACCTGCGTAAGGTCGCCGCGACCTCGCGCGCTTCGGCCGGACCCACGACGTAGGCAGCCAGATACTTTTCGCCCGCCTCATCCTGGCGCACGACCACGGCGCACTGCCGCACCGCTTCGTGCTGTATCAATGCCGACTCGATCTCGCCAAGCTCGATGCGATAGCCTCGCAGCTTCACCTGGCCGTCGGAGCGTCCGAAAAATTCGATTCGGCCATCGGCACGCCATCTCGCGCGGTCGCCCGTCCGGTAGAGCCGCTCGCCGGCCCGGCCATTGTTGCCCGGCACAAATCGTTCGGCAGTCAGCCCGGGCTCGTTCAAGTAACCCCGTCCGACTCCCGCCCCGCCGATGTGCAGCTCGCCGATGACACTGACCGTCACCTCGCTGTGCGCCTCGTCAAGGATGCTCATCCGCAGGTTCGCCAGCGGCCTGCCTAACGTGATGCGCTCTCTTGGCGATCCCTCCCGGCTGCCCTCGTCCGCCGCGATTTCTCCGACAATGACCCCCACAGTGGTCTCTGTAGGCCCGTAGTGATTATATATCTCCACCCCTTCTCTGGCTTCTCTGAGGGCTTCGACCAGCTCCCACTCCACGGCTTCGCCTCCGAGGATGACCTTCCTGGTCGCCACGGCTTTGCGGCTCACGCCGACGAGGGCTTCCAGGTGGCTCGGAACTATCTTTATGCACTCAATCGCTTCCCTATCGACGTATTCGCCCATCGCTTCGCCGTCGCTAATCAGGTCTTCGCTGATCAGGTGCAATGTTCCGCCCGTAATCAGGGAGCCATAAATGACCGTGTTGCCGAGGTCAGCTGCTAGCGTGCTAACGGTAGCGAATCGAGTGATCTGTCGAAGGTTCAGGCGTTCGACCGCGGCAAGCGCGTAATTGACCAACTGTCGATGTTCTATCGTCACCCCCTTCGGCTTGCCCGTCGTGCCCGAGGTGAAAATAACGTAAGCCGGATTCTGCGGCACCGGCGAGGTAATCGGGCTGGTCGAATCTTCAGCAGCAATCGCCGCGTCTCGCTCTTCCAGGTCGATGACGTCCTTTACACAGGTAACCAGTACGCGGGCCGTCTCGGCGTTGGCAATGGCTAGTTTTAGCCGCGCAGCCTGGGCAATACCTACCAGCCGCTGGGTGGGGTAAGCCGGGTCGAGCGGCAGGTAAGCCGCCCCCGCCTTCAGCACCCCCAGCAGGCTCACCACCAGCTCCACCCCGCGCTCCAGGCAGATGCCGACGACCGCCTCCGGCCCCGCCCCCTGCCCCCGCAGGTAGTGCGC
>DATENM010000141.1 GCA_035275065.1 Blastocatellia bacterium | reverse complement strand
GTGCAATGGGAGAAGCGCCTTCCGGCAGACGACGATGGGATATGGTGGTTTAAGCTGCCAAGCATCGGAGCGGACATCCAAATAGAATCAACGTATGGGAATTGCCCATTCCTAGTGGAGACCAATGAGCTCTGTTGTGATAAGGCTAAGGGTGGCGAAACAGTGGCGGATGTGGGGTCAATGATTGTTGAATATTTGGATTCACAGAGGGGCAGAATTGTTCGGAATAGGCATACCAGAAGTAATCGTGATGGTGGTCATCCTGTTACTGATCCTGTTCTATCTGAAAGGTCGTGGGCGATTCATATGAAAGTGGGGAGGCGCTAAAATCGCCAAGGGGGTCTAACAACGACATGCACCGGAGCCGCGACGGCGGAGTTCTTATCTTTCGGCCAATGCCGTTGTCGCGGCCCGGTGATGTGTGTTCGTTGGGCGTCTGCCGCAATTGTTGCAAGACATCAGTAGGATGCATCCGCAGCAAGGTAATTGATGGACCCGAATAATCCGGTTGTAAAACTATGCGTTGCGGGGGTGCAGGCCGAAACGGAAGGCAACCTCAACCAAGCCCGCGCACTCTTCACACAGGCTTGGGCCGCAAGCCGCGACGACTTCGAGGCCTGCATAGCGGCTCACTATTTGGCACGGCATCAAGAGAGCCCCGCCGAAATCTTACAATGGAACCAAGAAGCGTTGAAACGAGCTGATGCGGATGGTGGCGAAAGGGTTCGCGAATTTTACCCCTCACTCTACTTGAACCTGGGACACTCACATGAGGTGCTGGGCAACCGAGAAGAAGCGCGAAAGTACTACGACATGGCGGCCGAGAAAGTAGATGGCCTGGCGACGGGACGGTACGGCGCAGGCGTGAGGGAGGCAATTGCGAAAGGGCGTGAGCGAGTGGAGTTGAAGGAGGAGTGAGGTTAAGCCCGCAGAGGGCAGGACGATACGGGGTAGCAACGACGCCCAACAAGGCGTTGCAGCGGAGGCCGTGAAGCACAGTTCTTAGGGCTGCTGGTGAGTCCGTTCACGGCCCCGCTGAACGCAGGCGTTAGGTGGCTGTCGAAGCTAATGGCTGGCGCAAGATATGACCACTGGTTTTGCCGTAATAACTTCAATCGGCCTCTGTATCGTAGCGGCTGCCTTAGAGGGTGTGTGTGCCGGCAGCCAGGTGAAACCCTTCTTTGCCAAGCTGCGCTTCCCGCCATACTCGGCCCCGCTATGGCTTTGGTCAATCATCGGCGGCCTCTATTATGTGATCTTTGGCTTCGTCCTTTACCGCCTCCTTAGACTCGGCAGCGGCTCTGCCCTCAGGTCAGCGGCCCTGGCGCTCATTCTGTTTATGATGGTCGTCAACGCGCTGACGAATTACATTATCTTCCGCGCCCAAGACTTACGGCTCAGTTTTATGGTGGGGGCATTATTCCCGGTGATGGACGTGATGCTTTTCATCTGCTTGACTCGACTTGACCAGGCGGCGGCTTGGTGGCTGATGCCTTACTTACTATACCGGGTATATGCGGTCTGGTGGGGGTACGGTTTATGGAAGCTGAATGGCGGGACGAGGTGAGAGCCGCCTGTAATCGCCACCTAACAAGGACATGCACCGGAGCCGCCGCCGCGCATTTCACGTGATTACTCGCAATGCCGTTCGGCGGCCCGGTAATGTCGGGCGTTAGGCGTCCCTACAGCAAATGCAAGTAAGGAGCGGCTGACGAGAGCGAAGGCGCGGATCGCGTATGGCCAACAATCATTCCCGATGGCCAAAACCAAGCAAGCCGCCGCGTCAGGCCATGGGCTCAATCCGCCGCGTGCCGCCGCGGCTCAGCGAAAGCCGGCGGTTGCAGAGGGCACTCCGTACGAGCAATGCGGCGACGGCGACAAGTCGCTGG
>DATENM010000140.1 GCA_035275065.1 Blastocatellia bacterium | reverse complement strand
GGCCCGCCACCGACGCCGGGCCCACCGCCCGGCGAAGACGGATTGCTGCCGCCCGCGGCCGAGCCGAAGTCGCCGCCCGGCGTCAACCGCGGGCGGACGACGCTCGCGAGCGTCACCAGGCGTTCGGCTTTCTCATCGTTCTTGATCTCTGTGCGCGCCGTCATCGTCACCTCGATGGCCTGCGTCTTGAACTCGCGCGAGATGCTCTGCTGCTTAACCCAGGTGCCCTCGGTTTCGCCGTCGCGGACTTCGAGGTAGCGCAACTGGAAGGCGACGACGTTGCGGGCGATGGTGATCGGCTTGCTGCCACTGACCGACAGCGTAAAGAGCGGATGCTCTTTGTTCGCCCGATCAACGAAGTAGCGCTTGGTGGTTACGGGCCGCAGCGTGAAGCCGCCGTTTTCGTAGACGGAGCCGAACGGCACTTCAGGCGTCACCCCCGGATGATCGACGGTGTCGAAACTGAGGCCGAGATAGCCGCCCTGCGTCACCTGCGCGGCGCGCGCTTTGATGAAATCGAATTGCAGCGAGCCGTCGGGCCTTGTGGCGGTAATCACAAATTCTTCGTTCGGCGCGATGGCGCTGGCGATGTCGGCGACTTTGAGGCGCGTCGAGCCGCCCGGCAACAACTCAACGTAACGATCACCGACCGAAAATGGGCTTGCCCAGCCGGCAACCAGCGGCAGCGTGCCTGTGGGAATCCTCGATTGCGTATCGGCGGTGATGATCGTTACCTCGTCGGTCTTGCCGTCTAGGCCATCTTTGGAATAGATGGTGCGGAAGCGCTGGCCGAGTCCCAGGCCGTTCTCTTTCGACTGCTGAATGTCGCGCGTCAGAAAGTCCATCATCAGGCGGGCGTTCTGATCCATTTCGGAAACGCCCTGCTCGGCGCGAAAGATCGTCTGGCTCTTGCTCAGCAGTAGCGCCACCGCGCCGCCGATGATCAAGAAGACAGTCATCGCCACCATCAGCTCGACGAGCGAAAAGCCGCTCGCCGATTGCGGATTGCGGATTGCGGATTGCGGATTGCGCAATTCGTTTGTGTCGTTTGCCTTCATCGCGACTCTCCTCATTGGTGCGTCATCACCGTGTACAGATCGACCAGTTCGGGTGTCTTGCCGACCGGCGCGTTCTCGCTCTTGACGCGCACGGCGATGGTCAGCCGGCGGTCGGCGGGATTCTCTTCGCCGCTCGACATGATCGCCCAGCGGCGCGTGTAGGTGACGCGCTCGGCAGGGAAGGGATTGCTGCTCGTGATCGTGCCGTCGGGCCGGCGCGTTTCCGCCGTGCCGTCGGCGCGGACCACCGTGACCGTGCCTTCAGGCTCGACGTCGTCGCGGCCCGCGAGAATGATCTTGTCGTAGTAGGCGATGCCGCCGCTCGTGATGTCTTGATCGAGCGCGCCGACGGCGTAGGTGTCATCGGCGCCGTGGCTGTTGGGATTGTTCCGCATCTTTGACGGATCAACCAGCCGCTCGAACGACGCCGCGCCGAGCTGTTCAAGCTTGTCCTGCGCGAAGGTCGTCGCCGTCGTCATGTTGCGCGAGCTGGCGTTGGTTTTCATCGCCATCGTGAACATGCCGGCCATGCTGATGAGGCCGACGACGGTGACGAAGATGGCGATGGTCGCTTCGATCAGCGTGAAGCCGCTTTCGGCCTCTCCGGCCCGCGGCGCGGCGCTGTGTGTCTGCTGGGCAATCGTTTGATTCATATCGTCTCCCACAAGGCTTTGATCGTCAGGCGGTCAAAGCGCGGCGGCGGGCCGCTCAGGTCTTCTTGTCTTTCTGCGGATCGGCGAGCGTCACCTGGCCGGTCGGCGAGATGACGACATTCTGGTAATAACCGTCGGCGCTGTTGACGCGGATGGTCAGGTCTTCGTTCGGCAAAGGCGTGACGATGCCGCGCCCGTCAAAGGCGACCTGTCTGGGCGCTTGCTCGTCAATCGTGATGCCGTTAGGCAATTCGATGGCCGTCAGCACCTGAGCTTCGGCGCCGGCCATCTGACCGTATTGCTCGACGCGCAGGCGATGGGCTTCCGAGATCGTGACCGCGGCGCGGGCGTTGTTTGAAGTCGCCAGGTAGCGGGCTCGCTGCAAGGCGGTGGCGACGTTTCGCGAGCCGACGCCCAGCCGGTAGAGCCGCATCCATGAGAGCGCTTGCGGCACGATGAAGGCGGCGGCAATGCCGATCACCATCAAGATGACCGCCACTTCAATGATCGAAAAACCGCGCTGGCGGCGGCCGGGTTTAGCTGGCAGGGTTGGCTTGAGTCGCAACATAACGTAACAAATTATGGCAACCGCCGACTTACACTTCGCGTTACTCGGTGTCGGCGCGCAGCAGGTTCAAATCTCGCCAGCGGGAGCTATCAGGGTGCAAAACCGTGTTTTAACCGTGGGGGCGCTCAAGCCATCTGAGTAGGAGCGTGACTTGAAGAGGCAACTGCTATTCCGTTGAGCGCAAGCGTTGAAGCGCCGGCGGTCCATGATGCCGTCGGCGCTTCAGGGTAGGTAAGAAGGCGTGTGAGAGAGGACAGGGGGGTTCGACTGATTGGCGGCGCGGCGGCCCTCAATGGCTGCCGGCAGGTGCCGGGCCGCTCGACAGTGCCGGAACAGCGAAGAGGGCATAGCGGGCCGAGTCGCCATCCTCGATCAGCAGCAAGTACGGATGGCTGTCAATCATGACCCGGCACACGGCTTCCGGTTTGCGTAAATGAATGAGCGCCGCCTGCGGGACTTCGACCTGTGCGGGTGGTCTCTTCTCGTCCCAGAACCACAACGACCAGGCGTCGCGTAGCTCGTAGTTCGGGTCGGGTGACAGACTGGCCAGAATCCAGCAGCCCTTCGACTGGTCGTCGTAATACATGCCGCGAATGCCCCGCCCGTCCAGGCTCACCGTTTCCTGACTCAACTCCGGAAGGTCGGCCGACCCGAAGAGCTTCTGGGGATTCTTCAGGCGCAAGATGATCGCGTTTTCATAGAGTTTATCGGTGCGTTCCGGGGTTGCGACGACCCTGGTGGGGGAACGCAGCCCGAGCAGCAAATGCCCCTCCGCGTTCCAGGCCGCGCCCTCGATGTTAAAGCCGGCTTGAGCCGGCGTGCGCGCTTCCGCGCTTTGCAACTCCTTAGGCAAAAGCTGGGAAATCATCCCGGAGGCTTTTTCGACCTCCCCTTGCGGCTTGCCATCCTTCAATTGCAAGAGAGCGATCCGGTGGCGCTTGTCCTTATTTTCTCCCTGGCGGTTAAGGCTGTGCGAAGTGACAAGGTAAACGCTCGAGTCGCGATCCCAGGCCACATCCTCCAGGTCGTCCAGCTTGACGTTGCAGGCCAGGGGTTGGAATTCCTCAGCCTTCACTTGCCGAGAGAGCAGGCGTTTGCTGGCTCCTTCCAGCAAGTACACAGCCGTCTTGTCGTCGCCCACCAGCAGCAGACGGTCGCCCGGCAGCATCGCCGCGCCTGAAATCTCCGGGAGTAGAATCTCGCCGGTGATGACCTTGCAATCATCGGCGGCGGCGGCGGACAACTGCCACACCGCGACGACGAACAGCGTCACGCTGAACAAACAGAGTGCGAACGGTCGCTTCATACTCCCCCTCCTTTTACAGACAAAGATGCCCCGCCCGGTGTGAAACCGGAGGTCGCCCGACTAAGCCTGATGCGGTTGGGCCGGCGCTGAGTGGCCACTGCGAAAGTGCGCTTCCATCAGCTAATGAAGCGCCGCCGCAAAACGTTTCATGGTGAGGTGAGCTACAAAATCATGGGACTCATCAACGGGCCGTGTGACAACTCCTGTGCGCCGACTGACAGGCGGCGGGCTGTTGTTGTACACTCAAGGCAGGGCGCAGCCGCGAGCAGTCCGGCTCTTCCAATCTTCCTCAGTGGAGCAGACAGTGGCGACGATCACCAATCCTCAGGAGCGCGTCTCGACAGACAACCTCGACTTTCTGCTGATGGTTTTGCCGCCGCACATCCGCGAGGCGCTCCACCGGCAGGGCGAGATCGAATCGCTCATCGAAGTCGTTCTCGATCTCGGACGCCAGCCCGAAGCGCGCTATCCCGGCGAAGCCCGCTACCTCAACGACGGCGTCGTGACGCCCGAAGACCTGAAATATGTCGAGAGCCGCGTCGGGCGCTTTACGCGTGACAACCGCGCCGGCATCGAGCGCACCTTGCATCGCATCTCGGCCATCCGCAACCGCATCGGCGAGATCGTCGGGCTCACCTGCCGCGTCGGCCGCGCCATCTTCGGCACCGTCGACATCATTCGCGACATGGTCGAATCGGGCAAAAGCATTCTGCTGATGGGCAAGCCCGGCGTCGGCAAGACCACCTTGCTGCGCGAAGCGGCGCGCGTGCTGGCAGACGACCTGGCCAAGCGCGTCATTGTCGTTGACACCTCCAACGAGATCGCCGGCGACGGTGACGTGCCGCACCCCGGCATCGGTCGCGCCCGCCGCATGCAGGTTCCCGACCCTGAGCATCAACACCAGATCATGATCGAAGCGGTCGAGAATCACATGCCCGAAGTCATCGTCATTGACGAGATCGGCACGGCGCAGGAAGCGCTCGCGGCGCGCACCATCGCCGAGCGCGGCGTGCAATTGATCGCTACGGTTCATGGCAATACGCTCGAAAACCTGATGATCAACCCGACGCTCAGTGATCTGGTCGGCGGCATTCAGCCGGTGACGCTATCGGACGAAGAGGCGCGGCGGCGCGGCACTCAGAAGACGGTGCTGGAGCGCAAAGCGCCGCCGACCTTCGACATTCTTATCGAGATTCAGCACAAAGACCTGCTGGTGATTCACCGCGATGTCTCTGACGCGGTTGACACGATGCTGCGCGGCTACCTGCCGCGCACCGAATTACGCGAGCGCCAGGACGGCGGCGCCTTCACGATCACCGAGCCGGAGCAAGGTCAGGCGCGCTCGGACGGCGCGGCCCGCAACGGCGGCCCGCACCGCGAGCGCCAGCCGGCACCACCACGACGCGACGGCGAACCGCCGGGCGAGAGAAAACAGAAGCGGCTGCGCATCTATCCTTACGCCATCAGCCGCGAGCGCCTGGAGCGCGCCATTGGCGAGCTTGGCGTTCCGGCCATCGTCACCAACGACATCGCCGAAGCCGATATCGTCCTGACTTTGAAGTCGCACGCCAAGCGACAGTCGCAGAAGCTGAGGGAAGCGCGCGGGCGCAACGTCGAAGTTCACATCCTGCGCAACAACACGCTGCCGCAGATGGAGAATTTCTTGAGCGAGGTCTATGGCGCGGCCCGCCCCAGCGCCGACGAAGACGCGGCTATGCAGGAGGTCGAAGACGCCGTGCTCGAAGTCGTCGAGCAGCGGCGGCCCATCGAGCTAGCGCCGCAGCCCAAGCATCTCCGCCGCCTGCAACACCTCTACATCGAGCGCAGCGGCCTGCAATCGGAAAGCAAAGGCAGCGAGCCTATGCGACGGATCGTCATCTATCCGCGTTGATTGGCCAGTGCGACGAAAGGCCCGCTTGCCGCGTCGGTCTGTGGCGACGGGTCCGACCTCCACAGCAGCAAGAGCAGCGACACGAAGAGGCCGACGACCAGCAGTCTTTCAATGTGCAGTCCGAGCCGCCCCGCGAGGTTGTTCGCCAAGCGGTCTTCACTCAGCCCCAGTCTTTCAGTCAAGAGCCCTGGGAGGCTGATGATCAACAGTCCCAATCCGACCAGCCAGAAACGGCTGAAGCGGATAAAGCTTCCCCGCAACAGCCAATCGATCAGCAGCGCGGCGGGCAGGATGCACAGCACTGAATCGTAAGTCCGGTGGTAAGCCATCCACAGCGCATATAGCGCCAGGATGGCGAAGTGTACATTGACCGCTTGCGGTCGGCGTGCGAAGACCAGCGTCATCGCGGCAAGTCCCATTACCGCGACCACGATGGTCAGCGTTGAAGTCAGCGCGATGTTTTCACCGGTCAGGCTGTAGATGAGCGGCTTGATCTCAGTCGCGCCGGTGAAGGCCGTCTGCCCGGCAGTCTGAACCTCGGCGGTGGTGCGCAGCCAACTGGTGATGGCTGCCGTGAACGTCATGCCCAGATGCCATGCGAAAATCTCCGTCAGCACGACCATAACAATCAGCGCAGTGCCTGCGACCTTCCACTCGCGCTTCCAAAAGAAGTAGAGCAGGAAAGGCAGGGTCAACGAGTACTTGCACAGCGACAATCCCAAGCATGCGCCGGATAGCACGCGCTGCTTTCGTTGCCATGCCAGCAGCGCGGCGAGCAGCAGAGCGGTGATCAGCAGGCTGTTCTGGCCCATCCGCAGCGTGACACGATAAGGGGCCGATGCCAACAGGCAGGCGGCGAGGTACAGCCAGACGCGCGCGGGCCAGTGCTCGCCGTAGAGCTTGACGGTTAGCAAGACGACAGCAACTGTGGCTGCGAGGTTGATCAGCAGCCCTGCGATTACCAGGGCGTCAGAGGGGAATAAAGTGAGCAGCGCCATGAATGGCACGGCGAACGGCGGATAAAGCGGCACGAGCGCCGTTCCGAATTGGAAGGCGCCCGTGAGCCACTCTCTGCCGGTGGCTGCAAAAGCGACCAGGTCGCTGCCACGCCCCGGCGCGGTGATGACTGCGTAGCCCAGCGAAACGAGCGCGAAGGCACAGCTGATGACCTCCGCAATGGCCCGCCTGGCTCGCAGGCTTGAAAGCGCGATCATTGATTCGGCTTCTTCTCCTCAGACTTCTTCTCTTCCGGTTTGGCCGTGTCTTGCGGCGGGAAGGAGACCGGCTGCGGCTGACCTTTGTGGCAGGTGTAGCAGCCGATCATCACCTCGCCGTGAGTGAACTCCTTGGCGATGCCGTACATCATGCCGACCATCTGGCGCGCGGTGGTCTTCTGCGGCTTGTCGTCCTTGTCGAACTGGCCGACGATGTGGCAGAAGTCACATTTGACGCCGAGTTCTTTGGCGATCAACCGCATGGCGGGCATGACGATGCCGGCGGGCTGGCCTTTGAGGACCTGAATGTTCTTATAGACGGTTTCAGCCGGCTTGCTGTTTTCGGCGGCGGCCTTCTTGAACATCTCATCGATGGTCGCGTGGCTGAACTCGGCAGGCACTTCCGGCTCCTTGTGACCGGCATGGCAGGTGTAGCACGAGACGCGCGGCTTGCCGATGGACTTGTTGGCGTACTGGACGATCTGATACATCGTGCGCGCGAACTTCTTCTCTTCCTTGTCATCCTTGTCCATCTGGTGCGGGACATGGCAGAACGAGCATTCGACGCCGAGCGAGCGGGTGAAGAATCCCATCGCCCGCATGACGTTCCCAGCCGGCTGGCCTTTGAAGATTTGAATGTTCTTGAAGCGCTCTTCGGCGAGCTGTTGCGGCTGCGCGCCACCGGCGCTTGGCTGCTGTGGCTGCTGTAACTCGCCGCCATCCGCAAGGGTCGCCGCGCCCGTCGTCTGCGAATGCGACGCCACCAGCAGAATCCCTGCGACAATGAACAGAGCCACGATACTGCGTTTCACTAAAGCTGCAATCATTACCTACCTCCTGTTTTTCAAGTAAAAAGTAAAAAGTAAAAAGGTAAAAGTCAGGCAGGGGAGTGAAAGAGATAGCCAATCCTAATTATTTAATCCGGCTCTACACTTTTGCCTTTTTACTTTTGCCTTTTGCCTTTAGCCGGCGAGCCCGCTATTTGATCGGCTCGAACGCCTGCCAGTCATAGGTGACGCCGATTACCAGGCCGGTCTTCGGGGCGCGGTCTGACAGGCCGAAGACCCCCGCGGCGTTAAAGCGCAGGCCGAGGGCGCGAATCTGCGCGCCGACCCGCGCGGCGCTGTAATCTTCGGTGCCGAGCGGCGCATGCTTGCGCGTCGAATGTTGGCCGTTGACTTCGCCGACCAGGTTGACGCGGTCGCTCAGCCGGTAGATGCTCGCCAGGCCATAGAGCAGCACGTCGTTCTGCGTGAAGTTCGACAGCGGCGCTTCGAGTATCCCCACCCCCAGGTTGCCGAAGACGTTCAAGCGCCCGCCCGCGAGTTTCTTGCCGGCATTGATCGTCGCGTAAAAGTTCGTTGTGTTGCTGCCAATGCCGCGCGCTTGATTCGAGTTCGGCAACTGCACGCCGAAGCGGAAGCCGAGCGACGGCGTGATGCGCGTCTCGTTGCGCAGCTTCATCTTCATCCACACAGTGACATCGCCCGCGTCGTTGGTGTCGCGGGGATTGGCGCCGAGCTTCAGGTCGAGCGGCGTCGGGCCGTGGCCTCTAATCGATAAGAGATTCTGCGGCGTCCACTCGATCTGAAATTCGACCATTGGCGAGAGGCCGACGCTCACGCGCGTGTCCAGCACTTTCGTCATGTCGCCGCGCAGGCCGGAGAGCGGGAACTTGATGTCCTGCAAAAACTCGAAGCCGGTCTCGACGCGGATGATGCCGGGTTTGACGACATCAACGTCTTCGGTGATCAAGGGTCGCTGCTGCGCGCCGGCGAAAGTTGCCGCGGCGAAGATGACCGGCAGCGCGGCAAATAGCTTGCCGGCGGCGCGACGGAGGATGTGCGGGTGGCGCGGCATACGTGTTGACTCGTCGGCGATTGTATGGCGCGCGGCGCGCGTTTGTCAAACAAAGACAAGGTTTGTAATTTTTTGATTGCGGTTCGAGCGACGCGCAATAAACCATGATGCAAATCCTTGACAGCGCGCCGAGATACGATAAAGTTATTGTTGCTCTTCATTGTAATGGCTGATCAACGTGACGCGCTCGATGGCAGGCCGGATCGAGCCTCTTCCTCGTCCTAATCAGCTTGTTGTTGATAATCCGTGCGCCCTTCGGTTCGCCTCGCTCCGTGCGAGCAAGGCGTGGATGGAAACACCCACTCATTTTCAGGAGTCGTTTGATGAAAGCATTCTGGTTGAAATCATCGCTGGTTACTGTCCTATTGCTGCTGGTCGCCGTGGTCGGCGCGCTGCCGACGCGCTCTGACAGCGGGCAGCAGAAGCCCAAGTTAGTCGTCGAGCAGCCGTCACAGAAGCGCGGCGCGGCGACGGCGACGCCGCTCGCTTACCGCAGCCCTGGCGCACGCCATAAGCTCGTCATCCCGAACGCCGACCGCGAGCTTCAGCAAGCCTTGCAAGACGCCCACGTCATCGCCAAAGCGCGCCGCTTTAACGCTTATTCGGTGGTCGAAGTCAGCAGCGAGACGCTCGACCGGCTTGCCCCGCAGGCGCTTGAGCGGGCGCAGCTGCGCGACGATTTGAACCTCGTGATGCTCAAGCGCGGGCAGATTGACACCACAGGCCAGGAGCCCGTGGTCGCCGACGATTTGCGACAGACCGCGGGGGCGGCGCACGCCCTGCGCCTGGTGCAGTTGTTCGGGCCGCCGACGCCCGAAGCGCTGGCCGCCGTCCGCTCGACCGGCGTGCGCGTCGTCGGTTACGTCCCGAACAATGCTTACCTTGTCTGGGGCTCGACGGCGCAGATCAACCGCCTCGGCGCGTTGCGTCAGCGCGGTGATGTCGTGCAATGGGATGGGCCTTATCACCCGGCCTACAAGATCGATCCGCACATCAAGCTCGACTCCATCGCGCAGACCGGCATGACCGTCACCGTGCTCGACACGCCCGAAGCCGAAGCGACCGTGGCGCGGATCAAGTCGGCGTCGCGCGCCGTGCTGATGCCCGAGTACCGAACCGAAGGCAAGCTGCACGTCAAGGTGCTGACCGAAGCGCTCAACGTCAAAGCCTGGGCGCAACTGCCGGACGTCCTCGGCATCGAGCCGTGGTCCGAGCCGCACCCGATGGACGAGCGCGCCAACCAGATTGCCGCCGGCCAGTTGACCAACGAGACGGTCAATAATGTCTTCTTCAGCCGCCCGAGCGCGCCCGGCTATCTGGCCTTCTTGAACTCGCTCGGCTTCACCAGTGATTTCAACTTTGCCATTGACATCTCCGACACAGGCTTCGACATCGGCTCGGACGACCCGGCCAAGATGCACGCCGATTTTACCGACGCGGCGGGCCTGTCGCGCATCGCTTACCTCGCGGATTTCAGCGGCGACGCGCACACCGCGACGACCCACGACCCGGAAGGCCACGGCACGATCAACGCTTCAATCGCCGCCGGCTTCAACAACAAGGCGGGCACCGCTTATAACGATGCCAGCGGTTATTCCTACGGCCTCGGCGCGGCGCCGTTCGCGCGCCTCGGCATCTCGAAAGTCTTCAAGGACAATGGCAGCTTCGGGCAGTTCTCTTACGGCGACCTGCTGGCGAACGCCTATCGCAGCGGCGCGCGCATCTCCAGCAATAGCTGGGGCGCTTGTAATCTGGATAACGGTTTCTGCAACCTCTACAGCGACGACTGCGCGACCTATGATTATCTGGTGCGCGATACCGACCCGTTGCAAGACGGCAACCAGGGCATGGTGATCCTGTTTGCGGCGGGCAACGACGGCGACAACGGCGATAAGGCAGCGTCGGTCGCCATCCCTGGCAGCGCCAAGAATACCATCGCCGTCGGCCTGAGCGAGAACGTGCGCGGCTCGGCGAGCGAGCGCGACGGCTGCGGCCTCAGCCAGGTCAGCGCCGACAACGCGCAGGACGTGGTCTTCTTCTCGGGCTTCGGGCCGATTCAAGATGGCCGCGCCAAGCCCGATCTGGTCGCCCCCGGCTCGCACATTACCGGCGCGGCTTCGCAAGACCCGATCTACGACGCCGCCAATCCCAACAACCTCGGCGTCTGTGATAAATACTACCCGACAGGGCAGAAGCTCTACACCTGGTCGTCGGGCACCAGTCACTCGACGCCGCTGGTGGCGGGCGCGGCGGCGCTGGCGTTCCAGTGGCTGCGCGGCCAGCTCAGCCACGATCCTAGCCCGGCCATGGTCAAGGCCCTGCTGCTCAACTCGACCAGCTACCTCGGCGGCAATTTCGGCAACGACAGCCTGCCGGGGCCGCACCAGGGCTGGGGCCTGCTCAACATCGGGCGCATGTTTGAAGCCACAGACCGCGTTCTCTATGACCAATCGCCCGACCGCACCTTCACGCAATCGGGCGGCGCGCCGTTCGAGATCACCGGCGTCATCAGCGACCCGACGAAAGAGTTTCGCGTTATGCTGGCCTACACAGACGCGCCGGGCGCTGAGTTCAGCAACGCGCCGTTCGTCAATCAGCTTAACCTCGAAGTCGTCATCGGCGGCGTCGTCTATCAGGCGAACAATTTCAATGGCCAGTATTCGCAGGCCGGCGGCACGGTAGACTTTCTCAACAACACGCAGGGCGTGCGTCTGCCCGCGGGCACGACCGGGCCGTTCGTGATTCGTGTCAAGCCGACGCTGATCGCCGGCGACGGTGTGCCGAATTCCGGCGGGGCGCTCGACCAGGACTTTGCGCTGGTCGTCAGCAACGGGCACGAGGCCGGCGTGCCCGTGCTCGCCATTGACAACACTGGCGACGTGTCGGCGGGCGTCAGCGTCAAGCACAGCAACAACGCGACCGATGCCGCGCTGATCCCCGGCGAACAGGCGCAGATCACCGTAACCATTGCCAACCAGTCGGCGACTACTGCCGCCGATGTCACCGGGGCCAGCTTGTCGCTGACGGTCGGCAACCAGACTGTCAACGCCGCGCTGGCGGGCGATGCGATTGGCATGATTGCGCCGGGCGCGTCAAAGAGTTCGAGCGCGCCGTTCGCGTTGCAGATTCCTTCGGCGTTGCGTTGTAGCTCCGTCGCCCAATTGCAACTGGAAGTGAATACCGGCGCCGGCAAGTACAAGCTGCCGGTGCGCATTCGCGCGGGCCGAGCGAGCGGCACGGCGACGACGATCCTTGACGACGATGTTGACGGCGGCAACGTCAAGTGGAAGATGAAGAAGGGCTTTGAAACGACGACCCGCTTTGCGCATAGCGGCACCATGTCTTATCACGTGGTTGACCCTGGCAAATCGGAGAACGACGCGCTGAATGCGCTGCTCTTCACCAAGAAGTCGTTTAATATCCCCAGCAATCTCGGCAGCGTGCGCTTGTCGTTTTATCACATCTTCAACTTCGAGCCGGGCTTTGACGGCGGCATACTGGAGCTGTCGAGCGACAATGGCGAAACCTGGATAGACCTCGGCTCGCGCATGCTGGTCGGCGGTTATGACGGCAAAGTGACCTCGGCGTCGAGCAATCCGCTCGGCAGCCGTTTCGCGTGGACGGCGCGCGGCAAAGCAGGCGTCTTCAGTCAGGTGATCGTCAACCTCGACGACTTCGTCGGCCAGCGCATCAAGCTGCGGTTCCAGGCGGGCTTTGACGAAGCGACCGGCGTGCTTGATGGCTATCAGGGCTGGTTCATCGATGACATTCGCATCACCGCGACGCCGTTTGCCTGCGGCGCGGCTGCCGATGTCGTGCAACCGGCAGATGAGAATGTCCGACAGTTCTGGCTGCGCGACCCAAGTGGCCGGCCAAACCGCGCACGCATCGAATAGGCGGCGGCGAGGGAGAAAGCCGACGCGGCGACACGGGGACGCGGCGACGCGGCGAGGGAAAGACAGAGAGACTGACTGTCTGTCTTTCTTTCCCCGCGTCGCCGCGTCCCCGCGTCACTCTCCCGCGTTTCTGCGTCGTCGTATTGCTGGTTGTGTAAAACTAGAGACAGGCAATTTATTTTGTGCTAAGATCGCGCACTGAGACAGTGACTTCGGCAGGCTGCAATGGCTTGCGCCCTCAACACCGCTGCTCTTTTATCCGGTTTTCAGCCCCTGAAGTTCGTCGCATTGAATCATTGGACGGCGTAAGACATTAGCAACCCGTCAGACTCGGCGTTCGGTTGATCCGCCGCGGGGCTCCCGGGCCTTGTGGTCGAGGCCGAATTGAGGGAAAAGGACGATGGCAAACAGAATCCTCCTTGCGGATGACAGCATCACCATTCAAAAAGTAGTCAATCTCACTTTTGCCGACGAAGGCATCGAAGTCGTCGCGGTCAGCAACGGCGACCAGGCCGAGCGCCGGCTGGCCGATGTGCAACCCGACCTGGTGCTGGCAGACATTTTCATGCCCGGCAAAAACGGCTACGAGCTGTGCGAAGCGATTAAGAATAACCCGCCGTTTCAGCACATCCCGGTCATCCTGCTGGTCGGCGCCTTCGAGCCGTTTGATCAGGCCGAAGCGCACCGCGTCAAAGCCGACGCCCATCTGACCAAGCCTTTCGAATCGCGTACACTGGTTGACACCGTGCGCAGGCTGATCGGCGCCAGCAGCAAGCCGCGCACAGGGCCGCTGCCGTCCGCCGGCGTGAACGCCGCGCCGGTCGAGCCGTTAACGCCACCGCCCATCGCCGCGCCGCCTGTCGCCGCACCGCCTATCGTCGTGCCGCCGGTCGAAGCGCGCCCATCCGCACAGTTGTCGCAGCCGTTCAATCTCGACTTGCCGACGATGGCTAGCCCCGCCGCGCCGCCCGCCGCGGGCGCGACCATACCGCTGAATTACGCCTTTGAATCAAACGAAGCGCTGCGCGCCGCCGAGCCCATCGAAGTGCAGGTTGCCGAAGCGCCCGACGAAGCGGCCTTCGCGGAAGGCCATTTACCGCACCGCACTAATGACCTGTCGTTTGCCAACAACGAGGCGCCGTTTGAAGCGTTCGGCCTTGAGGATCTGTTTGCCGAGCCGCAGTCGAGCCCATCGCCTGCGAGCCTTGCGGCCAGTCAGCCGGATTCCATACTCGCCGAAACTGGCCAGGAGAGCAGCACCGGCGTGCCTTCGACATTCGGCTACGAGACGGAAGAGATGCTGCTTGACTTCGACCAGCCGGTCCCGGCAATGACGCGGCCAGCGCGCGAGCCGTTCGCCTTCGACCTGGACGTGCGCGAGCCGGCGAGCGTTGACGCCAGCGGCATACAGACTGATGAGCTGACCGAGGCGACCGCGGAAGATCGGTCAGAGCCCGAAGTCCTCAAGACGACGCTGCTCACTATGCCCACGCCGACCGCGCCGGTCGAAAGCGCCATTGACACCAACCCGCTTGAGATGCCGGCAGCGCCGACCGCTGACCACGCCGATGTGGCGGTCACGATGACTGGCCCGGCGATTGACGAATCGGCGCTGCTCAACCTTGATGACCCGCTCGGCGATGTGCTTGACGAAGGTCTCGCCGAAGGCACCGCCGGAGCCGTCGCCAGCGATGCCGCTCAGGTGGAAGCCGTAGCAAGTCAGGCATCGCCGGTTGATGTAACAATCCCGGCAGTGCCGGCTGATTTTGAGGTCGAGATGCCCGCCGAGCCGCTGGCTGCGCCTGTGGTGTCAGAGACAGTTGCGCCGCCGGTAGAAGCGGCGGTCAGCGAGACGGGGTTCGGCTTCGAGCCGGTCGAAGAGCAAGAGCCTGCCGAGCCGCAGCCTGTCGCCGAAGCCCGGTTCACGACCTCTTCGATGTGGACGGATGAAGAGGCGCGCTTTGCGGCTATAGACATCGAAGCGACGCCGGTTGACGAGCCTGCCGAGGCCGCGGCCCCGCCGCCAGTTGAAGCGGCTGGATCGTTCCGCTTCAGCGACGACGCCAGCGCCTTCAACACTCGGCCAGAGCCCGTTGTCGAAACCGCCGCGCCGGCCGTCGAAGCCGCCGCAACACCGGTTGCCGAAGACACCGCCGCGCCACCGCCAGCGCCCGTTGCTGCGAACACTGTCGAGCTGTCGCCGGCGCTGATGGATGAAATTGTCCGCCGCGTTGTTGCCCAGCTCAGTGATTCCGTGGTGCGCGAAATCGCCTGGGAAGTCGTGCCGGATTGCGTCGAGCGCGTGATCAAAGAGGTGACCGCGCAAGAGGTCGCCAAGCGTTAAGCCGCACGCCGCGTCATTCAATCGCATACGCCACACAAAAGGGATAGAGAGGTTGACCGCCGCCTCGCTATCCCTTTTAATTGTTAGTTGCGATTGAAAGGCAAATCGAGAACCGTATGACTGAGATTGCGAAAGCTTACGAGCCGCACAGCGTCGAAGGCCGCTGGTACCCCTTCTGGGGCGAGCGGGGCTATTTCAAGCCGCAGGGCGACGGCCCCATCTATTGCATCACGATCCCGCCGCCGAACGTCACAGGGTCGCTGCACATCGGCCACGCGCTCTGCTACACCATCCACGATGTGCTGCTGCGCTGGAAGCGCATGCAGGGGCATCGCGTGCTCTGCGTGCCGGGCACCGATCACGCGGGCATCGCCACGCAGAACGTCGTCGAAAAGGAACTGCGCAAACAGGGATTGTCGCGCCACGACATCGGGCGCGAAAAATTCGTCGAGCGCGTCTGGGAGTGGGTCAGCGAATACGGCGGGCGGATTCTCTTTCAGTTGCGCGGCCTGGGCTGCTCCTTCGAATGGGAGCGTACGCGCTTCACGATGGACGAAGGCTACGTCAACGCGGTGATGGAATGCTTCGTGCGCTGGTGGGAAGCCGGGCTGATCTATCGCGGCAAGCGCGTCATCAACTGGTGCCCGCGCTGCGCGACGGCGATCTCTGACATCGAGGTCGAGCACGAAGACCGCGCCGGCAAGCTCTACCATCTGCGCTATCCGTTCAAAGACGGGTCGGGCCATGTCGTGGTGGCGACGACGCGCCCGGAAACCATGCTCGGCGACACCGCCGTCGCCGTCAATCCAGGTGATGAGCGTTACAAAGACAAAGTCGGCAAGACGCTCGTGCTGCCGCTCGTGGGCCGCGAGATTCCGCTGATCGCCGATTATTATGCCAAGGCCGAATTCGGCAGCGGCGCGGTCAAGGTGACGCCGGCGCACGACCTGAACGATTACGAAGCCGGGCAGCGCAATGACCTGGAGATGGTCGTCGTCATCGATGAGCAGGGAAGGATGAGCGAGACCGCCGGGGCTTATGCCGGGTTGGATCGCTTTGCGGCGCGCGACCGCGTTATGCAAGACCTCGAAGCAGCGGGCCTGGTCGAGAAGGTCGAAGATTACACGGTGCCGACGGCGCTCTGCGCCCGCTGCCACACGGTGATCGAGCCGCTGCTTTCCGAGCAGTGGTTCGTGAAGATGAAAGACCTGGCCCGTCCGGCGATTGACGTAGTGAAGGAAGGCAAGGTGCAGTTTGTGCCGGATCGTTTCGGGCGCACCTACCTCGACTGGATGGAGAACATTCGCGACTGGACGATCTCGCGGCAGCTGTGGTGGGGCCACCGCATTCCCGTATGGCACACCGAAGACGGCGAGTACATCGTCGCGCGCTCGGAGGCCGAGGCGCGGGCGAAAGCCGCCGGCCGCCCGATCACGCAAGACGAAGACGTGCTCGATACGTGGTTTTCGTCACAACTCTGGCCGCACGCCGTCCTGGGCTGGCCTGAGCAGACCGAAGACTTGAAGACTTACTATCCGACTTCGGTGCTGATCACGTCGCGCGAAATCATTTATCTGTGGGTGGCGCGCATGATCATGACCGGCCTGGATTTTATCGGCGAGCTCCCTTTCCACGATGTTTACATCTATGCGACGGTGCTGGACGAACAGGGCAGGCGAATGAGCAAATCGCTCGGCACCGGCGTTGACCCGCTCGAAGTGACGGCGCTCTACGGCACCGATGCGCTGCGCTTCGCGCTGTTGATTCGCACGGCGAAAGGCCAGGACATTCGCTTCGCGCAAATCCGCGACAACCGCCAGCCGCAGGTCGAAGAGGCGCGCAACTTCGCCAATAAAATCTGGAACGCGACGCGCTTCGTGCTGATGAATCTTGGCGACGGCGCACAGGTCGAAGCGCGCTGGGAGCCGTCCGACGCGCTCGCCGACCGCTGGATACTGGCGGAGCTGAACGCCACGATTCAACAGGTGACCGCGGCGCTCGCCGATTATCGCCTGAACGAAGCAGCGCAGACGCTCTACCATTTCTTCTGGGACGAGTTTTGTGACTGGTACATCGAGTTTTCAAAGACGCGGTTCGCCGCCAAAGAAGAGACCGCCGAAGTGCGCGCGGCGCGCAACCGCATCGTCTACGTGCTGGAAACCAGCCTGCGCTTGCTGCACCCGCTGATGCCGTTCATCACTGAAGAACTCTGGCAGCGCCTGCCGCATCAGGGCGACTCGATCATGGTCGCCGCGTGGCCTGAAGCCGACCCGGGCCGCGAAGACCGCCAGGCGCGCGAGCAGATGGAAACGATCATCGCGCTGATCACCAAGGTGCGCAACATTCGCTCGGTCATGAACATCCCGGTCTCGGCCTGGCTCACGGTTCATGTCGCCACCGCGGACGAGCGGGTTAAGGCGCTGGTCACCGCCAACGCCGAACAGTTCAAGCGACTGGCGCGCGTCGAAGCGATCCACATCAGCAACGGCTTGCCGGCGCTTGAGGACGCCGCGCGTGACATTGTCGCCGGCATGGAGATCGCCGTGCCGTTCGGCGACTTGATCGATAAGCCGAAAGAGCGCGAGCGCATCAGCAAAGAGATCAGCCGCAAGGAAAACGAAGTGAAGGGGATGCAAGCGCGGCTCGGCAACCCTTCGTTCGTAGACCGCGCGCCGCGCGATGTCGTCGAGCAGACGCGCGCCCGTCATGACGAATTGATGGGCGAGATCAGTAAGCTGCAAGCGACCTTGAAGGCGCTCGGCGAGTAGCGCGCGATGTAGCGCAAACGGTTCACTGGCGCTACCCCACTCGATATGGACCTCGACATTGGAATGATCTACGCCCTGGCCGGCGACCTGTTGAAAGAAGACATGGGGCGCGGCGACATCACGACGGCGGCGACGGTGCGCGGCGGTCAGGCGGCGCGTGGCCGCTTCCTTGCCAAGCAGGACTTCACCCTCTGCGGACTTGAGATCGCCGAAGCGGTCTTTTCGTCGCTCGACGCGCAGATACAGATCGAGTCGCGGGCCTTTGACGGCGACGCCATCGGCGCGGGCAGCGAGTTTGCGCGCATCGAAGGACCCGCCGATGTCCTGTTGATCGGCGAGCGCACGGCGTTGAACCTGTTGCAGAGACTGTCGGGCGTGGCGACGCTGACCAGACGTTTCGTTGATGCCATAGACGGTACCGGCGCGAAGATCATTGATACGCGCAAGACGACGCCCGGCTTGCGGGCGCTCGAAAAGTACGCGGTGACGGTCGGCGGCGGCTTCAATCACCGCTTCGGGCTGGATGACGGCGTGCTGATCAAAGACAATCACATCGCCCTGGCCGGCGGCGTGCGCCGCGCCATCGAGCTGGCGCGCGGCAGCGTGCCGCACCTGATGCGCGTCGAAGTCGAGGTCGCCAACGAAGCGCAACTCCGCGAAGCTTTGAAGGCTGGCGCCGATGTCATCATGCTCGACAACATGGCGACCGCCGAGATGCGCGCGGCGGTGCAGTTAATCCGCGAACAGGCCCCCGGCGTGTTGATCGAGGCGTCGGGCGGCGTCAACCTGGGAACCGTGCGTGGCATTGCCGAGTGCGGCGTTGATCTGATCTCGGTCGGCGCCATCACCCACTCGGCCACCGCGGTTGATATCAGCCTGAAGATCGCGCCCCTCTGAGTGACGAGTGACAAGTGACAAGAGGGATCGCTCATGCCAACGCTTGCCAGGAGTCAGAGTGACAACGTCTTGTCACTTGTCACTTGTCACTTTTTCTGTTTGCAGTTTGCGATTTTCGGTTTACAGTGAGAGGTCTGGATGACCTCCAGGCTGAAGGAAGCCCTAAAGGCCGGAAGCTCGAACATGCCAGACAGCCAGATGCGATTACGCTATGACCGGGCCGAGGTGCTCGACGACGGCAGCGCGGCCCGCCGTGTGCGCGTCTCGGTGAGTTTCGCCGGGCAATCCTTTGCCGCGGAAGCCGCGACCGGTGATGAGCCGGTCGGCTACTTAAAAGCGGCGGCGACGGCCGCGCTTAGCGCCATCGAAGCGGCGGTCGGCCAACGCTTCGCGGCGCGCCTGGCCGACGTCGATCACGTCAACGCGCTCGGCAAAGACCTGGTGGCCGTGCTGGTTGACATCACGTTTGAAGACAAAGAGGTTCAGGTCTTCGGCAGTTGCCAGATTGCCGGCGCCGAGATGGATGCCGCGGTCAAAGCCGCGCTCAACGCCACCAACCGCTTTGTCGAACTATCCATGCGAAACTGATTCGATTGCGGATTGCGGATTGCGGATTATCGAACTTGTTTCTGAGTTTCATTTGCTACCTTGCCGTCTCAAGTTCTGAAGAGAATCCGCGGTTCCAGATTCCGCAATCCGCAATCCGCAATCCGCAATCTATTATGTCCCGTCTTGGCGGCGCGATTCTGCGATTCGATTCACTCGCTTCGACCAACGATCTGGCGCGCGAGCTGGCCGCGCAAGGCGCCCCGGAAGGCGTCAGCATTCTGGCGCGCGAACAGACGCGCGGGCGCGGGCGGCAAGGGCGCGGCTGGGTTTCGCCCATGGGGCAGGGGCTTTACCTCTCGGTCATCCTGCGCCCGCCATTAGCGCCGGCCGCGGCGACAATCCTGACGCTGGCGGCTGCCGTCGCCGTCGCCGAAACGCTCTCTGTGGATTACGCCCTCGCGGTTGACATCAAGTGGCCCAACGACATTCACGCGCGCGGCAAGAAAATCTGTGGCATCCTCGTTGAAACCTCTATCGAGAAAGGTCAGCTCGATTACGCCGTGCTGGGTATTGGCGTCAATCTTGGCCAGCGCGAATTTCCCGGCGAATTACAAAGCGTGGCGACATCACTGGCTATCGAAAGCGGCCAGCCGGTGACGCCCGACGAGTTCGCCGCGCCCTTGCTTGCGCGGCTCGAAGCCTGGTATCGCATCGCCCTCGGCCAGCCGTCCGCGATCATCGTCCGCTGGCAGGCGCTGTCATCTTATGCCAACGGCTGCGCGGTTCGCGTCGAAAACGGCGACCGCGTCGTTGAAGGCATTACGCGCGGGCTGTCGCCTGCCGGCGCGCTCATCGTCGAGATGGCAAGCGGCGCGCGCCGCGAGATCGTCGCCGGCGAGATTCGCCTGAGAAAGACTTGAAGCGCGCCCGGTTTGCTCGCGTTTAACGGCTGTGCAATACTCAGTCGGCACTCATCGGCCTTCGGTCGTCCGTCAGCGAGACAGGATGGAATCGTTATGCTGCTGGTCCTCGACGTCGGCAACACCAATACGACGCTCGGCCTTTACGAAGGCCGCGAGCTGAAACATCACTGGCGCTTGACCAGCGAGCGCCAGCGCACCGTAGACGAGTACGGCATCATGTGCCGCACACTGCTCGACCTGGCCGGGCTCGACTCGTCAGCGGTGACGGCGATGGCGGTCTCGTCGGTCGTGCCGATGCTCGATTTCACACTGCACAAGATGGCGCAGGTCTACTTCAAGCTAGAGCCGTTGTTTATCACGACGCTCAACGCCGGCATGCCTGTGTTGTATGACGATCCGCGCGAAGTCGGCGCCGACCGCGTCGTCAACGCGGTGGCGGCCTTCGAGAAGTACGGCGGCCCGTGCCTCATCGTAGACTTCGGCACGGCGACGACCTTTGACGCGGTTTCAGCGGCGGGCGAATACCTGGGCGGCATCATCTATCCCGGCATACAGATTTCCGCCGACGCGCTCTTTCAGCGGGCGGCGCGGCTGCGCAACACAGACATTCGCCGCCCCGATAAGTTGATCGGCACAACCCCCGCGCAGAGCATTCAATCGGGATTGTATTATGGCAACATCGCCCTCGTAGACGGCGTGCTTGAGCGCATGATGGCTGAGCTGGGCGAAGGCACGCGGGTCATTGCCACGGGCGGGCTTGCGCCGCTCATCAGCCGCGGCTCGCGATTGATCGAAGCGGTCGAAGCCAACATCACGCTTGAAGGCATCTGTATCGTCTATGAGCGCAATCGCCCATAACTTCGCGCGGCTCATCTCTTCACACGGTCAAAAAACTCCTTCTGAATCTCCGGCGTCCGGGTGTCGGCCTTCACCGTGCGCAGGGCGCGCGCCAGTGACGCGATGCGGTATTCGACCATCGCCTGACCCAGCTCGCGGCTCGCCTTGGCGCCTTCGCCGGCATAATGATTCGGGAACGCCGCGTACCACCAGATGGCCGTGTAGAGGTCGGGCAACGCCAGCCGCTTCTGGTTCTCGCCCGACTCGTCTGTGGCATGATCCATCTTCACCAGATCAGGGCGCAGGTAGAGCAGCGTCGAGGTCTCGCGCTCGCCTGCGTGCATGTCGGTCGCCGGGTCTGACTTGCGCAGCTTGCTGACCGTTTCCGCCAGGTCAGGCTCCGCGCCGGGATCATAAAAGTAGACGACGTAATCGCGCCGCCGTTCAAGCTGCGACTGCACGAAGAAGCGCAGCAGTTGCGGATTGCCGCCGTGGCCGTTGACGATCAGGATTTTCTTGAAGCCATTGCGGGCGATCTCTTCGCAGGTCGCGTCGAGCATTTCCCACACCAGATGGCTTGGCAGGGCGAAGGTCCCCGGCTGGTGCCGCGCCTCATAAATCTGCCCGTAGAAGTAATCCGGGAAGACGACAGCGTATTCGCTTCTGGTGACGCGCGCCGCGTATTCGCGAACCTGTATCAGGTCAGAGCCCATCGGCGCGTGCGGGCCGTGTTTCTCTAAAATGCCGATGGGCAGAATGCAGGTATAGGCCGATTTCTCTAAGGCTTTAGGCCAGTCGCTGGCCGTCAGCTCGTCCCAGCGCGCGGGGATGTCCTGCGCCATCGCGCCGCCGGCAAGCATCACAAAAGTCACAAGCAGCTTCATCAGCGGTTTCATTTTATGGCTCCTTGTTGAGTGGATTTGCAGGATGACTATAGCAAATTCTCTCGCACAATAAAGCCACCGCCGATAAACGATAAGGCGCGCGGAGCTTGATCTCTCCGCGCGCCTTATCGAGTGAGTAAACGGCTCGTGCTTAGCGGGTCGCCGTCACCGGCAGCGAAGTCTGGCCGTTCGGGTTCTGCACGACGAACGTGTGCGTCGAGCCCGGCTGAATCAAGGCTTTCGGCTTGGCGTTGCCCGGCGTGCTGCGGTCGTTCTTGCCGACCACCCACTCGTCGCCGCTCAGTTGCAGAGTGTAGCGCTCCGTGCCGTCAACGATGATCACTGCACCTGCGGTGATATTCACATTCACCGCCGAGAGGTGAATGCCTTTGCCACGGAACGACAGGTCGACAATACGCGGCAGCGTCGAGGTTTCGTTCGACGCCGCGCTCTCTGTGCCGTCACGGTAGAGCGCCGTCACCACATAGAAGTAACGGAACGCCGCGAGCTGGCCTGCGGCGGGCTTCGGCAGGTTGTCTGTGAACGAAGTCGCCGTCGCCGGAGCGACGCCGACCAGGGACGACAACTGCGGCTGCACGCCCGGTGCCGTGCCACGATAGATGGCATAGCCTACGAGCGTCGCCGGTGCCGCTCCCGTCGGCTGGCGAACTATCTGTGACAGGAACGTATCAATGGCAGCCGCGCCGGTCGGGCTGGCTGGCGCAGAGGCCGGCGGCGTCCACAGTACCTGTACCTGCACGACGTCCGCCGCGCTCACGACGGTGATCGTCGTCGGGAAAGACTTGCTGCGGTTCTGCGAATCGGTGGCGGTGAATATGACGCGCAGGTTGCTGCCGACGGCGCTAGCGGCAGGCGTGATGACCAGATCGCCGCGGCCATTGCCGCGATCAGTGAAGGTGCCGCCGGCAACCGCCGTCGCCGTCAGATGAATGTCTGAGCCGCCATTCGCGGCGATGACGTTGATCGTGTTCGACTGACCCGCCACGGCGTTGACCTGTGCCGGCGCGCGCAGCTTGAAGGCTTCGTTTTGCGGCGTGCTGGTGCCGCGCAGCGTGATGACCGTCAGCAGCGAGTCGGGGTCGTTGCTGACGATGGTGAGCCGCCCGGTGTAGACGCCCGGCGCTGTCGGCGAAAAGCTCACGGTCAGCAACAACGAGTCGCCCGGTTTCAAGGTCGTCGGAAAAGCCGGCGTCCCGCTCATGCCGAACGGGAAGGTCGGGGCTTGAATGTTGGCAAGCAGCAAGTCTGCGTCGCCCGTGTTCTTCAGCTCCAGCGTCGTCACCGACGAGCCGTTGGGGAAGTCAATGACCGCCTGGCTGACTTCGAGGTTCGGCACAGGCGTTGACGTGCCGGTGCCGCCGAGGATGACCGTGACGACAGGCGTTGATGGGTCGTTGCTGGTGATCGTAAAGCTGCCGGCGAAGCGCCCGGTTGCGGGCGGCTGGAACTGCACCGTTAGCTCAATGCTGGCGCCGGACGCCAGTGTGAGCGGCGTCGCCGGTTTAGACAGAATCGTGAACGGCCCGGTCGGGTTGCTAATCTGCGTGATGACCAGATCAACACCGCCCTGATTGGTGATCGTCACTTTCTGCGTCGCGGTGTTGCCGCCGCGCACCGAGCCGAATTCGATTGAAGTCGGCGCGACATTGATCACAGGGAAACTGGGCAGCGGCGGCTTCGGCGTCGTGTCGGCGGCGATGTTCGAGGGGTCGGAGTTGCCGAAATTATTGAAAGCGAAGACGCGGTAAAAGTAAGTCGTTTCGGGCGTCAACCCGGTGTCCGGGTAGCTCTGCACGTTGGGGCCGACCGTCGCGATTTCGATAAAGTTCTGACCGTCGAGGCTGCGCTCGATGCGATAGCCTTGCTCGTCTGTGGCGTTGTCTTGCCAGGTCAGATCGATCTCGGTCGGCGACACCGCTTTGGCGACGAGGTTAGTTGGGGCCGCGGGCGTCTTCGGCAGCGTCGGCACCAGCGTCAGCGTGAAGTCTCCGGCATCGCCCTGGAAGCCGTCAACGATGATGTAATAAGTCGTCCCCTGCGTCAGGTTGCGGCGCAGGGTTTCGGCGTCGCCGCCGCCGCCGATGTCGGCGCTCGTGCAGCCTGCAAGCGACACACAGTTGGTGACGACATAGAGGGTCACGTCGAAGTTACCCATCGGCGTCACCGTGATGTCATAGTTCTGCGAATCGGGAGAGGTAAATGAATAGATGATGTCAGGGCCGTTGGCCGACTGGTTGTTGCGCACGCAGGGCGCGCCGGGGTTGAAATCGTTGGCGGCGCCAAACGTCGTCGCCGTTGTCGAGAACGGCAGGCGGTTGGCGGCAATGTCGGCCGCCGCGGCGCAGGCGTCATTGGCCGGTGTGCCGCGCCGCAGGCTGAAGTGAAAAGCGCCTTCGCCGGTCGCTTGCGCGTTGTCAACGACGACGAAGTAGCGCGTGCCGGCAGTCAACTGCACGGTCAGGGTTTCACCTTTGCCGAAGGCCCGCGCGTTGGTGCCGGCCACGCAAGAGCCCGCCGGGTTGGCGCAGTCTGTGATGATATAAAGGCTCAGGTCAAAGCTCGACGCGAGCGGCGTCGCGCCGATGGTATAGATGTCGGTGGCTGCCGGCGTGAATGAATAGACCACGTCGCTGCCGGGGCCGGGCGCGCAGGCGGACGGGCCTGGATCAATGTCGTTAGCCGCGCCGGCGTTGGTCGCTTCATCAAAGAAAGGCAGCGCCGCCGGATTGATGACCGTTGCCGCCGCGCAGGTGTCGCCCGCCATCGTGCGCATGTCCTGGCGCGCCGGCTGTGTCGAAGCCGCCACCTCAGACCGCATGCTCAGCGCCGCCAGGGCGCAAAAGATCATGATCGGCAGACTGAGCTTAAGCAGAAAAATCGGCAGCCGCATGGGACGACGCCGCGGGATGGATCGATGCATCATAATAACTACGCTCCGTATGTAGAGAATCAGACCCAGGGCAGGCAAAGGCACACACTGACTGAGGGACAGTGCACGCCGATTTCAATTCCTGCGAATTCCCCTTTATTTCTTAGGGCCTGTGGTGTGTCAATTATATAAGAAAACCGACAGGAAGGTAAAGCTGACCCTCCAGACTCACAATGAAAAGAGAGAGCGGTGAGCGGGGCGCGGCGAGGGCTATCGCTGCGCGGCGACGTGATGGGCGCTGTGCGTCGCCGGTTGCTTGTGATTCGAGGAGCCGGGGGCGGCGGCCATTGCGACGAATAGCAGAATGGTAATGATTAGCGGCCTGAACATGATTCTTCCTCCGTCCGAGGTTTGTGCAATGTCCGTGCCGCGCAGTGCGGTCGCTGCCGCCGCGCTTTGCCGGGCTGCTTGTATCAAGCGCAATCAGTCGCGTTGATAGAAAATCGTCCAGCGCGCCGGATTATTTGAATGAATTACTTTGCACGCTTTAGCCTTCGGTGTAGAATGCGATTGACTTTGACGAGGGGCATCACGGGAATCCGAAGCGCAGCAAGGAGAGGCGCTATGGCCGACCTCAAAATCTACACAACCCGGTGGAGCACGGATTGCGATAAGGCCAAAGAATTCCTCGACGACGAAGGGATTTTTTACGAAGAGATTGACATCGAACAATCACCCGCCGCCGCGCGCCTGGTCGAACAATGCAATGGCGGGCGGCGCATCGTGCCCACCTTCGAGGTCAGCGGCACGACCTTCACGCTGAAGCCATTCGACTGGAAGCGATTGCAAAGCGAGCTGGAACGCCTCGGCCTCGACGATTGAGGATTATGCCTCAAGCCGTGTCGCGCGCGGATTGTCCCCAGATGAATTGCCGGAATTCATGTCGCAAATAAACTTTCTCGATCAACTGCTCCAGGCCCGCCGCCCCCTGTCGGTCTCCGAGCTGACGGCGCGCATCAAGATCCTGCTCGAAGGCGAATTCCTCGAACTCTGGATCGAAGGCGAAATCTCCAACTACCGCCGCCACACGTCGGGCCACTGGTACTTCACGCTCAAAGACGAAGGCGCGATGCTGCGCTGCGCCAGCTTCCGCATGCAGAATCGATTGATTCGCTTCATGCCCGAAGACGGTCTTGTCGTGCGCGCCCACGGCAGACTGTCGCTGTACGAAGCGCGCGGCGAGTACCAGTTGATCGTCGAGTATATGGAGCCGGTCGGCGTCGGCGCGCTGCAACTCGGATTCGAGCAACTGAAGCGGCGGCTGGCCGCCGAAGGCTTATTCGACACCGAGCGCAAACGGCCCTTGCCGCTGTTGCCGCGCTGCATCGGCGTCGTCACTTCGCCGACGGGCGCGGCGGTGCGCGACATCCTGCGCGTCATCCGCCGCCGCAACGAAGCGATGAATGTGTTGATCGCGCCGGCGCGCGTTCAAGGCGACGGCGCCGCCCGCGAGATCGCCCGCGCCATCGAGCTGCTCAATGAGCGCGAAGAGGTTGATGTCATCATCGTCGGGCGCGGCGGCGGCTCCGCCGAAGACCTCTGGTGCTTCAACGAAGAAGCGGTGGCGCGCGCCATCTTCGATTCGCGTGTGCCGATCATCTCGGCGGTCGGCCATGAGACCGATTTCACGGTTGCCGATTTCGTCGCCGACCTGCGCGCTTCGACGCCTTCGGCGGCGGCAGAGATTGTCACGGCAGCGCGCGACGAAATCAGCGCCCGCCTGACGGGGCTCAGACAAGACATGGCCGCGGCCCTGCGCTACCGTTTGCTTGAGCAGCGCAATCGTGTGCAGGAGCTACAAGCGAGCCGCGCTTTCGACGACGTTCACACCCGGATACGTCGCGTCGCGCAGCGCTTTGACGAAGCCGTTTATGCAATGGAGACGGCGATGCGGCAACGGCTGACGCAGGCCGGCGAACGCTTTGCGGTTTCGTCGGGGAAATTACATTCGCTCTCGCCGCTCGCGGTGCTGGGGCGCGGCTACAGTATCGCCACCGACCTGCAAGGCCGCATCATCAAGCGCGCCGCTGACGTGCAGCCCGGCGAGCGCCTGCGCCTGCGCGTCGCCGACGGCGAGATGGAATGCACGAAGGATTGAGTCGGAAGGAGGCAGTAAGCAGGAGACCGTAGGCAGTCCCGTAGGGACGCGATGTTTATAGTTACAGGCAGCGTAAACAAAGAAGCTCCGTAGGAGCGATATGTTGACATTTCGCTCCTACGGAGCTTACGGATCATACCCGCGCCATTACTATAAACATGGCGCTCCTGACGGAGCTAGGGAATCAACTGGCAACTGGCAACTGCATCCTGCTTCCTGAATCCCAACAAAGGAGACATTTAGTTAATGAGTGAGCAACAAGCACCTGTTTCACCGCAGATTATCATGGAGCATTTGTGGACGGCGCGCGCCGCGATGGCGCTGGCCGCCGGCGTCGAGCTGGGCGTCTTTGATCAGATCGAAGCCGGCAAGGGCACGGTCAAAGAGATTGCCCGCGCCACCAAGTCGTCAGCCCGCGGCATCCGCCACCTGCTCGACGCGCTGACCGGCATGGGCTATCTGGAAAAGAAGGGCGAGCGCTACGGTAATGCGCCGGTCGCCGCGCAGTTCCTCGTCAAAGGCAAGCCGGCTTATATGGGCGGCATTGTCGGCGAGACACGCATGACCTGGCCGGGCTGGGCTAAACTCCCTGAAGTCGTGCAGACGGGCAAGCCCATCGAAGCCGTAGACACAGAGGCCGGCGGCAAAGAGTTCTTCCCGAAACTCGTCGAAGCCATCTTCCCGATGAGCTATGGCGCGGCACAGGGCGCGGTGCAGGCGTTCCCTGAAAAGGCGCGCAAGCGCATCAAGACGATTCTCGACGTTGCCGCCGGCAGCGCCGCATGGTCGCTGCCTTTTGCGCAGGCGATCCCCGATGCGCGGGTCACGGTTGTCGATTATCCCGAAGTGACGCCGGTGGCGCGGCGCTTCACCGAACGCTTCGACGTCGCCGACCGCTACGATTACATCGAAGGCAACTTGCGTGAAGTGAATTATGGGCGTAACCGTTATGACCTGGCGATCCTCGGCCACATCATCCACTCGGAAGGCGAAAAGTGGGGCAAGAAACTGGTCAAGCAGATGTACCGCATTCTCACAGACAATGGCATGCTGTTGATCGCCGAGATGATTCCCAATGACACACGCAGCGGGCCGATGCTGCCGCTGTTATTCGGCTTGAATATGCTGGTGCATACCGAAGCCGGCGACGTCTTCACGATGCGCGAATACCGCCAATGGTTGAAAGACGCAGGCTTCCGCAAAGTCCAGGCGCTCGACGTGCCGGGGCCGTCGCCGCTCATCCTGGCGACGAAGTAATGAACAGCAACGATGAATGATGAATGATGAATGATGAATTAAGGCAGGGATTAGTTATAGATGATCCGCTTTCCTTTTCCTCTTCAGTTCGTCATTCATCGTTTATCATTCATCATTTCCCACGATTATGACCAAGAAAAAGCCGGGTGAAATAGATTTTGAAGCGGCGCTCAGAGAGCTTGAGCAGATTGTCGAGCAGCTCGAAGCCGGCGACTTGCCGCTCGAACGCTCGTTGGTCCTGTTCGAGCAGGGCGTGCGGTTGTCGCGCGACTGCCAGAAGCGCCTCGACGAAGCCGAGCGGCGCGTCGAAATCTTGCTCAAAGACGAGGGCGGCGGGTACACTCCTTCTCCTTTTGAGGAGATGGACGAATGACTCGATCCGACACCATCAGCGACTATCTGACGCGCCGCGCTACAGAGGTCAACCAATGGCTCGACGCGCTGGTGCCATCGGAAGCCACGCCGCCGACGCGCCTGCATCGCGCCATGCGCTATAGCCTGATGGCCGGCGGCAAGCGGCTGCGCCCGATCCTGGTGCTGGCGGCGGGCGAATCCTTTGGCGCGTCTACGGACAACCTGATGCCCGCCGCCTGCGCCATCGAGATGATTCACACCTATTCGCTGATTCACGACGACCTGCCGGCGATGGACAATGACGATTTGCGGCGCGGCAGGCCGACCTGTCATAAAGCCTTCGACGAAGCGACGGCGATTCTTGCCGGCGACGCCCTGCTGACGCAAGCCTTTCGCGTGCTGGCGGCAGAAGCGCCGCACCTCAACGCCGAGCGCCAGATTCGCGTCATCCGCGAGATCAGCAACGCTGCCAGCACCATTGACGGCATGATCGGCGGCCAGATGGCCGACATCGAAAGCGAAGGCCAGCCGGTTGACGAAATGACGCTCGAATACATTCACCGCTCGAAGACCGGCGCGCTGATTACGGCTCCGGTCGTCGTTGGCGGCCTTCTCGCCGGAGCCAGCGAGCCTGAGCTGGACAAGCTGCGCGCTTACGGCCAGCGCATCGGCCTGGCCTTTCAGATCGCCGACGATATTCTGGATGTCACCTCGACCAGCGAACAACTCGGCAAAACGGCCGGCAAAGACCTCGCCGCCCACAAAGCCACTTACCCGGCGCTGCACGGCGTCGAGCAGTCCGAAGCGCGCATGCAGCAACTGGTTAGCGAAGCCATAGACATCGTCGCCGGCCTCGGCCAGGATGCCGGAAGGCTAGCCGAACTGGCGCGTTTCATCGTTGCAAGGAATTCGTAAGGCAGCTATTCTTTTAAATTGCTGAATCGCCTGATAGATTGTTTTGGTCGCTCAGACAGATTTTTGCATCTAAACCGAGGATTGAAACGCAATCAGATTGAAGCACCTTATCCCCTGACCGGCCCGTCCGCGCACGTGGCCAATGATTCGATTGAGGCAACGCGAGGCATATGATGAATTTGTTGAAACAGATTAACGACCCCGCCGACATGCGCAAGCTGCCGGCGGCCAAGCTGCAACCGCTCGCCGACGAGATTCGCGAGTACATGATCGAAACCCTGTCGAAGATCGGCGGCCACACGGGCGCGAGCCTCGGCCCCGTCGAATTGATTCTGGCGCTGCATTACGCCTTCGACACGCCGCGCGACAAGCTGGTCTTTGATATCGGCCACCAGGCTTACGCGCACAAGATCATCACTGGCCGTCGCGACCAGTTTCCGACCATCCGCCAGTACAATGGCCTGAGCGGATTCCTGCGGCGCGAAGAATCGGTCTATGACGTTTTCAACGCGGCACACGCCGGCACCTCGATTTCGTCGGCGCTCGGCATCGCCGCGGCGCGCGACCTTAAAGGCGAAGACTTCAACGTCATCGCCTTCATCGGCGATGCCGGCTTGACGGCAGGCATGGCGCTTGAAGGCATCAACCAGGTCGGCCACCTCAAGTCGAAGATGATCATCCTGCTCAACGACAACGAGATGTCGATTTCGCCGAACGTCGGCGCGCTGGCCGGCTACCTCAACCGCATCCGCACGGCGCGGCCTTATAACGAGTTTAAGCACGAAGTTGAAGAGTGGCTGAAAGCCATCCCGGCAGTCGGCGAGATGATGCTGTCGGGCGCGCGGGCGTTGAAAGACACGCTGGCGGCGGCCTTCATCCCCGGCGCGCTCTGGGAAGAACTCGGCCTGAAATACATGGGACCGATCAACGGCCACGATATCAACTCGATCCTGACGACGCTCGAAGCCGCCAAGCAGATAGAAGGCCCTGTGCTGATTCACGCGCTGACGGTCAAAGGCAAAGGCTACGAGCCGGCGGAGCGCGACAAGGCCGCATGGCACGGCACCTCGGCCTTCGAGATCGCTTCGGGCAAGTTCATCAAGGAGCCGGCGACAGCGCCGACCTACACGGCGACCTTTGCCGACGCGACGATTGCGGTGATGAACGAAGACCCGCGCGTCGTCGCCATCACGGCGGCGATGCCCGACGGCACGGGGCTCAGCAAAGTCATGAAGGCGTTCCCCGAGCGCACCTATGACGTGGCGATTGCCGAACAGCATGCGGTGACGTTTGCCGCGGGCATGGCGACCGAAGGCTTGAAGCCGATCTGCGCCATCTATTCGAGCTTTTTGCAGCGCGCCTACGATCAGATTTTCCACGACGTCGTGCTGATGAACCTCGACGTGACCTTCGCCTTAGACCGCGCGGGCGTGGCCGGCGCGGACGGCCCGACGCATCACGGCTTGATGGATTTCTGTTACCTGCGCGGCATGCCGAACGTCGTCGTCATGGCTCCGAAGGACGAAAACGAGCTGCGCCACATGCTGAAGACGGCGGTCTTGCACAACGGCCCGGCGTCGGTGCGCTACCCGCGCGGCAACGGCTTCGGCGTCGTGATGGACGAAGAGATTAAGCAGCTAGAGATCGGCAAGGCCGAGATTGTCAGACAGGGCACGGACGTGGCGATCATCGGCATCGGCACGCAGGTGCATTACTGCGAGAAGGCCGCCGAGCGCCTGGCCGCCGAAGGCTTGAACCCGACGGTGGTGAACGCCCGCTTCGTCAAGCCGCTCGACGCCGAGTTGATTCTGGCGCTGGCGCGCTCGCACGGCTCGATTGTCACGGTCGAAGATCATTATGTGCAGGCGGGCTTCGGCTCGGCGGTGATGGAGTTGCTTGAAGAGAACCGCTTGAGCGAAGTGCGGGTGATGTGCCTGGGCTTCCCCGACAAGCTGATCGAGCATGCGAGCCAGAGCACGCTGCTCGCGAAGTACGGCCTGGACGCCGACGGCATCTACACCCGCGTGCGCGACTTCGTCGCCGCCAAGTACAGCTTCGAAGCCGCCTATCACAACTAGGGCGGATTTCAATTGAGTGTGCCATGTGGCGCAATCTGTTAGATCGCGCAGTGACTCGCGCAATCTAACAGATTGCGCCACCTTCAAACGAAAACCGCTCTAAGCGGCGCAGGAAGACTTTAATGACGTTGGTCGGGCGGCTGAAAAAGGCCGCCCGATTTTTTCTGTCCTTCGCCGAAAGATTATTCCCGCTCGCCGCGCGCCTGCCTGACGAAGCTGACCATTTCGCCCAGCGTCGAGCTGACCGCATCGGCCATCAGCTCGACGAGCGGCTGCATGTTCATCTGCTCAGATTCAATCATTGCCTGGCGAAACGCGGTGTGCCGTTCTGGCTTCATCACCAGCGGTGGCAAGCCGGCACGCAACGTGAACAGGCTGGCGGCGACCAGCGCCGTTGCCTGGTTGGCCTGCTCGAACGGGCGAATCGTCGCGAGTCGCAGCAAGACAATGGCCGCCTGCTCAATCGGATTCAGTTCCGCGAACGATTCGGCGGCGAACCAATCGCAGGCGTTCTCGACAGCTTGCGCCACATACGCGGCGGGCAGTCGAGCGCTTGACCCCTCGGCACAAGCATCGTCCGTGCGGAAGCCAGCGCCGCCGAGCTTTACTAGCAACTCAGGCGTGAGCCGCGCCAGTTGTCCTTCGGCGTTCGTCAGTCTAATAACCTCGCGCGCGGCATTCGTCAGTTGAGTGATGATGAAGGGCGCGGCGTCTTGCGCCGGCCCCGCATGTCGCGTCCACGGCTTGCGTGCCACATCGATCCCTTCGAGTTCGAGCGTCGCCATGACAAAGCGGCTGACCAGCCACCTATCAAGCTGGCCGCGCTCTTCCGGCGTCACGGCGAGCGCCGCAAACGCCGCGTGGCGTCGGGCTAGATGGTTGACCCACTCGTTCGGCGAGTTCGATAAGATCGGATGGATTCTGCCCGGCGGTCTTGGCATAGCGCAACGAGTGTAAAGAGCCCGCCTTGCCCGCGTCAATTCGCGGTTTCTCAACTTGACAGCATCGCGCCCGGCAAGTGACACTGAGAAGCTCATAGAGAGTGACAGGTGACAAGTGACAAGAAGAACCGCGCCGGCCTTGTCTTGCCGGGGTGCCGCAGTCACAGCGTCTTGTCACCGGCCACTCGTCACTCGTCACTTGTCACTGTCTTCAATGGCGCAACAGGAACAACAACTCAGAGAGCATCTGGTCGAGATTGGTCGCCGCGTCTATCAGAACGGCTACGTCGCGGCTACGGATGGCAATTTGAGCGCGCGGCTCGATGACGGCACCGTCCTGACGACGCCGACGATGATCTGCAAAGGCCGCATGACGCCGGACATGCTGGTGCTGGTTGACGCCGACGGCAACAAGCTGCGCGCCGCGGAGCGCAACCCGTCGTCCGAATTTGCCATGCACCGCGAGATTTATCGCTTGCGTCCAGACGTGCGCGCCGTCGTTCACGCGCATCCGCCGTTCGGCACAGGCTTCGCCGTCGCCAACGTCGCGCTCGACCGTCCGCTGCTCTCCGAGGTGATTCTGACGCTCGGCTGCATTCCGCTGACGGCCTACGGCACGCCGTCCACGAAAGAGTTGTCGGAATCGCTGACCGCTTACATCCCGCACCACGATGCGCTGTTGCTGGCAAACCACGGTGCGGTGGCTTACGGCAGCGATCTCGAAGCCGCCTATGGCAAAATGGAAACGCTGGAGCATTTCGCGAAGATCAATCTGATCGCGCGGCTGATCGGCAAACCGCATGAGCTGCCCGCTGCGGCCATCGAAAAGCTGCTCGACGTGCGCGAGAAAGCCGGTTATATGCCCGCCGAGTTCCGCAACTGTCAGGCGTGCGGCTTCATTCAAGGTCACGCGGCAACCTGCGCCGTCGGCAGCGCCACACGGTCTTACAGCCCGGCAAACGGCGACGACACCGTCACCTTAACGCGAAGGGAACTGACCGCGCTAATCACCGAAGCGGCGCGCTTGGTCGCCCGCGAGATAAATCACTAATCGCGCGGCGGGCTACTCAGGTTTGAGATTCGTCATCACGACAACGAACGCAACAAGGAGAGACTGAATGGAAGCTCTTGGAATGATCGAAACGAAGGGCCTCGTGGCGATGATCGAGGCGGCGGACGCCATGGTCAAAGCGGCCAACGTCACACTGGTCGGTTACGAGAAGATTGGCGCGGGATTGGTGACGGCCATCGTGCGCGGCGACGTGGCGGCGGTCAAAGCCGCGACCGACGCCGGAGCCGCCGCCGCCCGCCGCGTCGGCGAACTGGTCAGCGTCCATGTCATCCCGCGCCCGCACTCGGCGGTGGACGAAAACCTGCCCGTCACGTTTGAGTCACGAGAAAAGTGAGACTGAGGGCCAAGGCCGGGGGCTGGTAAGCTTCGCGCTTTCCCCCGACCCCCGGCCCCCGACCCCTATTATGCTACTCGCACGCATTGTTGGAACGGTCGTCGCGACGCGCAAAGATGATCGGCTGCACGGGCGCAAGCTGCTCGTGGCGCGGCTGGTCGGCGTTGACGGCCAGGACGAGAAAGGCCATGTGGTCGCTGTGGATACGGTCGGCGCGGGCGTCCAGGAGACCGTGTTGATCGTGCAAGGCAGCTCGGCGCGCATGGCGTTCGGCTGCAAAGACTGCCCGATTGACGCCGCCGTCGTCGGCATCGTTGATACCGTCGAGGTGAACAGCTAGGCAGTGGTCAGTTGCCGGTTGTCAGTTTTAGTTCTCGCGAATGGTTGTTATTCTCTTGATATGCAGCCGGAACTGACAACTGAGAACTGGTAACTGAGAACTGCCTTATGAATACGCTTCGTGTCGCGCTCGCGCAGATCAACCCAATCGTCGGCGCTTTCGACAGCAACACCGGCCTGATTCTTGACTACCTTGAGCGCGCCCGCCAGGCGGGCGCTGACCTGGTTGCCTTTCCCGAACTGGCCATCGCCGGCTACCCACCCGAAGACTTGCTGATGAAGCCGCACTTTGTGCGCGAGAATCGTCGCGCCCTCGACCGCATCGTCGCGGCGGCGGGCGACCTGCTGGTCGTCGTCGGCTTCGTTGACACGGACGGCTCGGATATTTATAACGCGGCGGCGGTGATTGCCGGAGGCCGTCTGGTCTACGTCTATCACAAGTCGTTCCTGCCGAACTATGGCGTTTTTGACGAGGAACGCTATTTTCAAGCCGGTACGCGCTGCCCGGTCTTCGTCGTCGGCGAAGCGCGCGTCGGCGTCAACATCTGCGAAGACATCTGGTATCCGGGCGGGCCGACGAAGCTGCAAGCGCTCGCAGGCGACGCCCACCTGATCGTCAACATCTCGGCCTCGCCCTTTCACGCCGGCAAGAATCGCGACCGCGAGCGCATGCTCTGCACGCGCGCCGAAGACAACGCCGTGGCGCTGGTCTATTGCAACCTCATCGGCGGCCAGGACGAGCTGGTCTTTGACGGCAACAGCCTGGTGATCAACGAAGACGGTCACATCACGGCGCGCGGCAAGGCGTTTGAAGAAGACTTGATCGTCGCCGACATCAACGTCGAGCGCGTCTTTTCCGAGCGCCTGCACGACCCGCGCCGCCGCCGCGAAAAGCTGCGCGTTTCGGCTGACGCGGCGCTCGACGTGATCGATCTGAATGGCTTGCCGAAGCCCTCGAACAATCGCGCCGCGCTGCCTGAGCCCGGCAACTCGCAGCTCACGGAGGTCGCCGAAACCTACCTTGCGCTGGTCATGGGGACGCGCGATTATGTGCGCAAGAATGGCTTTGATAAAGTTTACTTTGGGCTGTCGGGCGGCATCGATTCGGCGCTGACGGCGGTGATCGCGGCGGACGCGATTGGCGCCGATAACGTCAACGCCGTCTTTATGCCGACGGTCTATTCGTCTACGGAATCGTTGCGCGATTCCGTGGCGCTGGCCGACAATCTCGGCATCCATTTTCAGGTCATCGAGATTCAAGAGACCTTCGAGCAGTACAAACAGATGCTGGCGCCTTCGTTCAACGGATTGGCCGAGGACGTGACCGAAGAGAACTTGCAGGCGCGCATTCGCGGCAACATCTTGATGGCGCTGTCGAATAAGTTTCGCGGGCTGGTGCTGTCAACCGGCAACAAGAGCGAGATGAGCGTCGGCTATTCGACGCTGTATGGCGACATGGTCGGCGGCTTTGCGCTGCTCAAAGATGTGCCGAAGATGCTGGTGTATGAGTTGTGCCACTATGTGAATGAGCGCGGCCCGCGCCCGTTGATCCCCGAATACATCATCACTCGTCCGCCGTCGGCTGAGCTGCGCCCTGACCAGACCGACCAGGACACCTTGCCGCCTTACGCCACGCTCGACGCGATTCTGGAGCTGTACATCGAAAAAGACCTGAATGCCGACTCTATCGCCGAGCGCGGCTACCCGCCTGAGACCGTGCGCTGGGTCATCAATCGCGTTGACGCGGCAGAGTACAAACGCCGCCAGTCGCCGCCCGGCATCAAGATCACGCCGCGCGCTTTTGGGCGCGACCGCCGCATGCCGATCACCAACAAGTATCATAGCTAACGCTGGTCATTCTGCTTGATGGAAAAAGAAAAAGAGGGTTCGCGCGAACCCTCTGAGGATAATCCATGAAAGGGAGTGGAGGAGGCCGGGTTATTGCTCGACGATGTCGGCTTTCAATCCCGATAGCGCCGCCGCGACTTCTTTCTGCTCACGCTCTTTGACCTTGAACTTGGTCATGGTGTTGACCAGGTGCTTGACGGCGGTATTCCAGTCGTCTTCGGTGATGCGCAGGCCCTTATGCGCGGTCTTCATGTCGCGTCCGATGTAGACGCACGGGCCGCCGGTGGCGGCGCAGAGTTGATCGAGGACGAGCTGACGGATGCGGGCCTTGCTGTTGTCGCTGGCGCCAACAAAAAAGCGACCCAGCTTCGGGTCAGTCGCCAGCGCAGTGATGAAATCATCGGTTACGGCGGCCAGCGCATCATATCCGCCGAGCCGCTTGTAGAGCGTGTCTTTGCCTTGCGCGGCTGTCGGGCTGACCGCGCCCAGCGCGGCGACCAGCAGCGCGATAGCCACAAGTGAACCAATCCAGCGTTTCTGCATCACTTTTCTCCTTCAGAAATAGTTAGTGGTTGAAGTCGCCGATGATTACGCGAGGCAGTGTGAAATGGATTCGCGCCGGGGGAAGCAAAAAAGGGCGCGACCCTCAGTCGCGCCCTTAAAGGTGAGCCCCATGACTCTCAGGCGAAAGTCGATTTGGTAGGATTGAGGCTCTTTCTTCCGCTCGGCTGAAGGGGATCACCAGCACGGAGCGGAAATGGCTGGCGCAAGCAGGAACCAGCCAGAACCAGGCGGCAAAGCTTTGCTTGAGCGGAGGGGGTGCCGCCATAAACCGAATTCAAATACCCAAAAGCATCAACGCCATCAGCGTTAGTGGCTTCTCCTTCCTCTATTATGAAAAGACGCAAAAGAAATTCGAATCTCGCAATTCTTTTTCGTCAGACGGGATTTTTTTTTAGGCCGGCGCAAATGTCGCCGGAGGAAGGGAAAAAGTGCGGGTGGGCGGAGAGAAGAAATCGCCCGAACGCTAAGCGCGCCAAGCCGAATGCCACAGTACGGGGCCTGGCGTCCTTAGAGCGGGTTTTGAACATATCCCCGAAGGGGATGCTGTCAATAGCCGTGGGCAACGCCCACGGAAGCAACGCCCACGGAAGCCATGCCAAGCGGTCAACGACCCTGAAAGGGTCGCCGTCTACGACCACGGCGACCCTTTCAGGGTCGGGACATCGTTCGCTGCTGACCGATGGCGTTGCCACCGGCTATTGACTCCCGGTGGCGTTGCCATCGGCTATTGATTCCCGGTGGCGTTGCCATCGGCTATTGACCGAAGCCCTTTCAGGGCTTACCGCTATTTCAAAACACGCTCTAGCCTCCTGGCGGTTGATTGCCTGGATCAGCCGCTCAATTGTTTGTCCATTCAGGGATGCGGCCCGGCGTCCAGGGCGCGCCCGCCGCTTCCATCGCCTTTTCCAGCCGCGCCAGGTCGCCTTCGACCAGGGCGCGCAAGGCGGCCAGCGCCGCTTCAAAATCAGCGGCGGCGGCAGCGTAATGATCCTGCTGCGTGCGGGTCGGGCGCGAGGTGGACATGCGTTGCTCGCCGAGTATCGTGTTGACACGGTCGCTGATCGAAGGCGGCGTGTCCAGATTACGCGAGCGCGCCGTCTGGTCGCCACGCAGCGCCCGCAACAGGTCGTCGAGCTTGCGCTCGATAGCCTGCGCGTCCTCGGTCAGCTTGAAATCGGCAGTGGGCGTCTCTTGTAGCGCCCGCTTGATCAGCGCCAGCCGCGCCTTCAACTGGTTCGCGGTTTCGAGTGTCCCGGTGACCGCCCGCTGCAAGCGCGCGACTTTCTGTTGGAACTCGACCAGCGCGGCGCGATCCGCCGGGTTCATCTGGCCCTGGCCTTCGACATAGACGGTGAACTCCTGCGCCGTGCCGAGCGGCGTGATCGTGCCGCCGACGCGCCGCGCCATCGAAACCGAATACTTGCCGGGCAGCACCAGCGGCCCCGACGGCGGGTCGCCAAATATTTCTTCCTCAGGCGATGGCGGGCGCTGCGAAATCACCGGCGACGAATAGCGCAAATCCCAATGGCTGCGGTTGAAGCCCGGCACCGCCGTCCCCGTCAGCCGCCTGACGACACGGCCTTCACTGTCTTTGACCGTCAAGAAGACCGTCGGCGCTTCCTCTTCGTCTTCGGCGCGCAACTCTTCGAGCGTCGGTTGATAGATGGGCTGGCCTCTCTTTTCAGCTTCCCTCTCGGCCTCCTGGCGCAACTGCTTGCGCGTCTTCGGCGCTTCTTTCAAGTAATAAGTAAACGTCGCGCCGTAAGGCGGATTATCGGCGTTGTAGAACGATTCGCCCTGGAACGACTTGCCGCGCCCGCCGAGCGGCTGCGACTGGATGTACATCAGCGGGTCTTTGACGGGGAAGAGCGCCGCCTCTTGCGTGAACGTTTCCGGTCTGAGGTTCCTGAGCGACGTGTAGTCGTCGAGGATGTAGATGCCGCGCCCGAAGGTCGCCAGTACCAGGTCGTTTTCGCGCCGCTGAATCGCGATGTCGCGCACCGCAATCGTCGGCAATCCGCCTTTGAGCTGCACCCAGCGCTTGCCGCCGTCAATCGTGAAGAAGACGCCATACTCGGTGCCGACGAACAGCAGATTCGGGTTGACGTGATCTTCGGCAATCGCCAGCACCGGCCCGTTCTTCGGCAGGTTGCTGGCAATCGATGACCACGAGCGGCCCGCGTCCGTGCTCTTGAGCAGGTAGGGCGCAAAGTCGCTGCGCTTGTGATTATCAAACGCTGCATAGACGGTGTTGGCGTCGTGCTGCGAGGCGGTAACCCGCGACACGTAAGTCATCTCGGGCACGCCGGGGAAGCTATCGATCTTGCGCCAGTTCTTGCCGGCGTCTTCGGTCACTTGAATCAAGCCGTCGTCGGTGCCGACATAGACCAGCCCGTCTTTCTTCGGCGACTCGAACAGCGCCGAGGCGTTGCCGAATGGATCGGTCGAAGCATGCCGGGCGACGGCGTCAACGCTCAGGATTTTGTTAAACACCGGCAGCTTGTTGCGGTCGAGCTGGCGCGTCAAGTCGTTGCTTACCAGCGTCCAGGTGTCGCCGCGATCATCCGAGCGGAAGAGCTTGTTCGAGGCGTAGTACAGCCGCGTCCTTGAGTGCGGGCTGATGATGAACGGCGCGTCCCAGTTGACGCGCAGCGCCGCTTCGCCGCGCCCCGGCGCCGGCGTAATCCCCATGCGCTCGCCCGTGCGCTTGTCGAAGCGCACCAGATTGCCGTACTGCAACTCGGCGTAGACGGTGTTCGGGTCTTCCGGGTCAACCTGTGAGCGGAAGCCGTCACCGCCTTGCGTGACGAACCAGTCGGCGTTGACGATGCCGGAAATCGAGCGCGTCCGCGACGGCCCGCCCATGCTGTAGTTGTCCTGCGTGCCGCCGTAGACGTTATAAAACGGCGTCGCGTTGTCGGTCGTGATGTCGTAGAACTGCGGGATGGGCAGGTTCGCTTTGAAGTCCCAGGTGGCGCCGCGGTCAAAGCTCTCGTAGAGGCCGCCGTCGCAGCCGACCAGGTAACGGTTGGTGTCAGTCGGGTCAATCCAGATGACATGGTTGTCTACGTGCTTCGAGCGCTCGCCGAGCGGGCGCAGCGTCCTGCCGCCATCGTCCGAGACCATCATCAAAACGTTCGGCACATAGATGCGGTCAACCTCTTTCGGGTCGCAATAGACGTGGCCGTAATACATCGCCGTGGTGTCGTAAGGGTTGCGCCGCTCCCAGCTCGCGCCGCGGTCGCTCGAACGAAAGATGCCGCCCTTGCGGTCCGCCGCTTCGATAGAGGCATAGATCACATTTGAATCAACCGGCGAAATCGCGATGCCGATACGGCCCATCTCGGAAGTCGGCAAACCGGCGCGCAGCTTGTTCCAGGTCGCGCCGGCGTCGGTTGATTTATAGAGCGCGCTCTCCGGGCCGCCATTGACCAGCGTGTAGACGTGGCGGCGGCGTTGATAGGCGGCGGCATAGAGCGTGTCGGGATTGTTCGGATCAATCGCAACGTCGGTGATGCCGGTGTTTTCGCTGACGGTGAGCGAAGGCTTCCATGTCTTGCCGCCGTCGGTGGTCTTGAACAGGCCGCGCTCGCCGCCCGGCCCCCACAGCGGCCCCTGCGCCGCGACGTAAACGACATTTGAGTCGCGCGGATCGATGCTGATCTGGCCGATGTGCTCGGAAGCCTTCAAGCCCATGTTCTTCCAGGTCTTGCCGCCGTCGTCCGAGCGATAGACGCCGTCGCCGTAAGAGACGCTGCGCTGGCTATTGTTTTCGCCGCTGCCGACCCAGACGGTCAACGGGTTCTTCGGATCGATGACGACGACACCGATTGAATAAGAGCCTTCATTATCGAAGACCGGCGTCCAGGTCGTGCCGGAGTTGGTCGTCTTCCAGACGCCGCCCGAAGCCGCGCCGACGAAGTAACGGCTGTGGTCGGTCGGATCAACCGCGACCGCGACGACTCGCCCCGATGTGAAGGCCGGGCCGATCAGCCGGAAGCGCAGGCCGTTAAAGGTCGGCGTCGAGAACGGGTCGGCCTTTTTCGGCTCTTCCTTTTTCGCCTCTTCTTTTTTATCCCCGGCCTGCGGCACCGGGCCGGGATTCTCGGCTTTTTTGACCTCTTCGGCCCGTGACTTGGCGGCGGCCTTATCAACAGTCTTATCCTGTCGAGCAAAAGCCGCGAGCGGCCCCGCCGCGACCGCGAGGGTGCAGATCAATACCAGCCCACGCATTGCTTTCATCACAATCCTCCTCCAGAGCAGTAGGTAGTCAGAAGCGCCTGGTTCGGCTCCGTTAGGAGCGCAATGTATATAGTCACTAATGCCCTTAAAGAATCAAGCTCCGCCAGGGGCGCGATGTCAACATCGTGCCCCTACAGGGCAGAGGTTCTTTTGCTGCTGCCAACTATAAACATCGCGCCCCCACGGGACTGCCTACTATTTCCTACTCCGGCAGGCGCTCAAAGGTGAATTCGACGCCGGGATTGGCGACCGGCTTGATCGTCAGGGTGGTGCCTGCGAGCTTATATTCCCACTTGACGGCTTTGCCCATGGTCAGCGGGCTGGCCTGTGCCAGTTGTTGCAAGGTGATGATGTTGCCCTCCACGCTGTACTCGCCGCAGGTCGCCGCGAGCCCCTGGTAAGCGGCGACGATCTTCTTCGTGCGCTCGTCGGCGGGCTCCTGCTGATCCCATGTCTTGCGGTCAATGTTAGCGCGCACGAACGCCATGTACTTGCCGTGAACGACCAGCATGCCTTTGGTCTCGGCGTCGGTCTGCTTGCCGCCGGAGAAGGTGGTTGAGACGTAACGGTACGCGCCGTCGAGTTTCGGCCCTTTGGCGACGGCCTGCGCGCTCACGGCAAACAACAGCGCGCACAACATCAGTGCTTTCAGTTTCATTCGAGATGCCTCCGTAATTTGAAATGTGAGAGTGCTGTCAGAATGACGAATATTAGCCGCAGCCGCGCCGCCTTTTCAAGTGAGTGACCGGCCAATGACGAGGCGGCCTTGCCTCAGCAGCCGCTCGCGCCGTATACTGCACGACGCCTTTAGTTGGCCCTGGAAAAATCGAACAAGTCGGGAAACTTCTTAGACTCCAAAATCTACGGACTTGGACTGTGTGAAATCAACGGCCCGCATCCGGCTGCGGCCTTTAAGCGCCACTCGCCAGGTTTGCGGGAATGCATTGTGGGAGGTTGCATGCAGAAAGCCCGCCGGCATAGCCTCGCCAGGCGAGGACCGCTTTTCCTCTTGCTCACGCTCGCCATCGTCCCATCATTTATCAGCCCGGGTCGTTCGGCGCACGTCCGCTCGGCAGAGGGTAAGCCGCCGAATATCATCTTTATCTTGACCGACGATCTCGGCTACGGTGACCTGGGATGTTACGGACAACGGATGATTCAAACGCCGAATCTCGACCGTATGGCGGCTGAAGGCATCCGGTTTACGGACAGCTATACGGGCAACGCCGTTTGCGCGCCGGCGCGCTGTTCCCTGATGACCGGCCTGCATATGGGACATGCCTACATTCGCAACAACTCCAGTCCCCCGGATACGCCTTTGCGGCCAGAGGACACCACGGTTGCCCAGGAGTTGCAAGCGGCGGGCTATGCCACCGGAGTAGTCGGCAAATGGGGGCTGGGCAATGCCACGACGAGCGGCAGCCCGAATCGCAAAGGTTTTGATTACGCCTACGGTTTTCTGGAGCATTCGGAGGCCACGTATTATCCCACCACCTTGTGGCGCAATGGACAGCCGGAGGCCGTGCCTGCCAGATCATATCAACAAGATTTGTTTACGGACGACGCCTTCAAATTCATCCAACGCCAAAAGGATGGCCCATTCTTTTTGTACTTGGCTTATATGGTGCCGCACGCGCCCTACACAATTCCTTCCGACGCGCCTTACTCGGATCAGCCGTGGGAGCAGTTAGACAAGAACTACGCGGCGATGATCACCTATCTGGATCGCGATGTCGGGCGCTTAATCAACCTCTTGAAAGACCTCGGAATTGACGGGAACACGATTGTCTTCTTCAGCAGCGACAATGGCCCCGAAAGCAGCGACATTTTTCAGAGCGCCGGGCCGCTCAACGGCCTCAAGCGTCAGCTTTACGAGGGCGGCATTCGCATCCCCATGATCGTGCGCTGGCCGGGCATGATCATGCAGGGGCAGGTCAATAGCACGCCGTGGGCCTTCTGGGATTTTTTCCCGACCGCCGTTGCGCTTGCGGGCACGTCCCCGCCGATGAATCTCGATGGCATTTCCATGCTGCCGACCCTGTTGGGCCACGAACAGCCGCCGCACCCGCCTTTATACTGGGAGTTCCGCATCAAGAATGATCGCGGCATCATTCAAGCGGTACGCCTCGACCAATGGAAAGGCGTGCGGATCAATGATCGCAATCGCAGAAAGAAGAATAAGAAAAAAGCGATTGAGCTTTATGACCTGGCCAACGACATCGCCGAAACGCGCGACGTTTCCGCTGAGCACCCTGACATCGTCGCGCAGATTAGAGAGATCATGCAGGACCAGCACGTTGACTTGCCGTTAACATCGAGCCCGCGATCAATGATGGCCTCCCTGCATCACGCGGGACATTCGCATTGATGAGGGTTGCAGAGGCGTCCGGCCAGCCGTGCCGCCGGGCTGCTGGCCGGCGGCGGCATCGAAGCGCACTGGCGGCCTGCTTAGGCGAGTCGTAGAATAGAAGGCAGGAATGGAAAAGATCAGCCTGATTGTTGACGATATGTTTTTCGCGGCGAAGATCAACGCCGCCGCCAGTGCTGCCGGGCGCGCCGTCGAGCGCATCCGCTCGCTTGAGCAGCTCGAAGCGCTTGCCACAGCGCCGCCGCTACTGGTGATCATAGACTTGAAGGCCGAGCGCCTTGACCCGGTGCAGGCCATCGAACACTTGAAGTCACAAGACGCGTTGCGCGCGATTCCCGTCGTCGCTTTCGTTTCACACGTCCAGACCGATGCGATCCGCCGCGCCCGCGCCGCCGGCTGCGACCTGGTCTTACCGCATTCGGCTTTCAACCAGATGCTCCCCGACATCGTCGCCGGCCATCTCGACCGCCTGGCGAGCCGGCAGGCTTAGCGCGACCGCCAGATGCTGCGCTTGCGCGCGTCGCGCTGGTCAATCAGCTCAGTGGGCGCGTAATGCTTGCCCATCTCCCAAATAAAATCCATCTCGCGATAAGTCGCCGCCAGTGCCAGCCGCGCTTCAAGGATTTGCAGAATACTGCCATAGAACAGGAAGGCCGCGCCCAGCAGCCCCAGTGCCACAGGTATCCAGCCCTGGCGCGTGTTCAGGATGGCGACCATGCCGATGGCGAAGCTGGTGGCGACGAAGATGCCGAGCGCCAGATAAAAGCTTGTCATGCTGCGTTGCAGGATGCGCGCGCGGCTGGTCAGACGGTCGAGCTGGTCGAAGATCATGGCGCGCTTCTCTCTGGCCATGGCAATCTCCTTCTCGTCGGTCGCCATGCGCTCGAAGCGGTCTGACAATTCGCGCACGCGATCAACGACGCGTCCCAGGCGCGTCGAGGTCGAGAGAATCAACGAGCCGCACGCCGAGATCAACACCGCCGGCGTAATCATCGCCGTCAGCACGGCAAGCACCGATGACAAGCCTTCAAACATGAGATCGTCTCCTTCGCGCCTATTCTCCGCGAACGGGTGCCGGTCGCGCAATGGCCGCCGTGCGTCGCTCAATGCGCCCGTCGTCTTTGTGTGCTAAACTGGCTCCACAAAGAAGGAAGGTAGAGCATGGCGACTAACCGAAAAGACATGCCGCAGCATTACTTCACGCTGGAGGAGTATTTCGCGCTGGAGCAGGCGAGCGAGGCGCGCTGGGAGTATTGGGACGGCGAGCTTGTCTGCATGAGCGGCGGCAAGCGACAACACTACCTCATCTCCGGCAATGTCCATCATCGCCTGAGTCAGCAACTTGGCGATGGATGCCGAGCATTTACCGGCGACACGCCTATATGGACGCCGACGATGCCGCCTTACCGTTACCCGGATGCGTCGGTGGCCTGCGGCGAGCTGCGCTTTCAAACCATTCACGGCGTTGATGCGCTGATTAATCCTGTACTGATTGTCGAAGTCCTGTCACCGACGACGGCGTCGCGCGACTTTGAAGAAAAGTTCACCGCCTATAAAGCGATTGCGACCTACCGTGAATACCTGTTGATTGCTCAGGACGCGCCACGCGCCATCCACTTCACGCGGCAGGCGGACGGCGAATGGGCGCGCGAGGAAGTGACCGGCCTCGACGGCACGCTGACACTCGACAGCATCGGCGGGAGGCTATCACTCAGCGATGTCTACGAAGATGTGAAGTTCGACTGACCTCTGGCATTCCCCTTAGCTGAACCCCACACACCAGACGCGCCTTACAGAGAGCTTACGCTTGCACGTCTGTTTTAAATACGCGCGTGCATGAATTGCGTACGTCGCTCGGATGCGCGCGTTTCGCTTAGCCGCACGCTGCTGCGCCAAACTATTCCGGCTATTTGAAATCGACGCGAGTTATGCCGCCGCCGTCTCTCGGCATGGGATTTGCGAACGGTATAACGGACTGCAGGAACAATTGATCTGAGGGAGAGGGTTATGGCGATTATCTGGGAATTCTTAACGAATCATCGGCACTACTGGGGCGTCCCGCATCGTTGCGAAGATGATGTCAACGCCGTGGTGATGACCTGTTACGGCTGCGGCAAGTCGAAGAAGGTTCAAGTCAACCTGATCGCGGCCTGAGGCTGCCCCCGATTCTGACCCGGCTTGCTCGGCCCCCGAGCGCCGGGTCAGAATTAGCAGGCGCGCCGGCCCGCCGCCGTCTGCGCCGCCCATCAGTCCGCGGCCTGCGCCCTGGTCACCGGCTGCGCAATCACACCATAAAACTCCGGTCGTCGGTCAGCCAGTCGATCTATCTCATAAGACCCCGCCACATTGACGATCTTATTCCGGTTCGACCATTCCATATCGAGCGTTGCGTAAACAATTTCAGCCTGCTCGCGGCTCGCTTCGACAACCGTATCGCCCATGCAGTCGACGACTTTGCTCCTGCCGATGAATTGCCAGCCGCGCTCGGTGCCGACGCGATTGACGGCGGCAAAGTGCAGGTGGTTCTCGCTCGCCCTGGCGTTGACGATGAACTCGGCGGTGCGCCATGCGCCGCCCGGCCAGTTCGTCGGCAGAATCACCATCTCCGCGCCCAGCAGTTTCAGCGCCCGCGCCGCTTCGGGGAAGCTGGCGTCGTAGCAGATGTTGACGCCGATGCGACCGAAGGGCAGCCGAATGACTTCAAAAGGCCGGTCGCCCGGCGTCAAGAAACGGTCAACGCCGAGGAAGGGCAGGTGGACTTTGCGGTAACTGCCGACGACGCCCGCCGGCCCGACCACCATCGCCGCATTGTAATAACGCTCACCCTGGCGCTCGATGAAGCCGGCGATGGCATGCACATCCGCTTCGCGGCAGGCCGCGGCGATGGCCTGCGCCGACGGCCCATCGAGCGGCTCGGCAAACGGCGCGGCTTCATCGAGCGAATCGAAACAGTAGCCGGTCAGCGCGCATTCGGGAAAGATGACCAGTTGCGCGTCGTGAGCGGCGGCTTCGCGGAGTCGTTCGGTAATCTGCTGGCGGTTCGCGGCGACATCGCCAATCGCGACGTCCATCTGCACACAGGCAATGCGTGTATCGGCCATGACGTTTCCTTCTGCTCTGCTCAATAAAAGGTTGGCGGAGGTGTGTGGGAATCGAACCCACCCAGACCGCCTCTCGGCGACCCGCAACGGGTTTGAAGCCCGCGAGAACCACCAGGCCCCATTCACCTCCGCGTTGCAACAAAACTAGCAAGCCCATCGCGCTTGACGCAAGCAGCCCGGCATAATCGGTCACTGCCGCGGCTCATTCAAGCCTTTGGCTTATTCAAGCTTTTGCGCTTTGGCTTCGACGCGCTTCAGGAACCGCGCCAGCTCGACCGGCGCTCGCACGTGCAAGCCTTCGCCGATCTTGTCGAGGCCATCGTGGGCTTCGACTTTGAAAGTCACTGTGTGCGGGTCTACCGAAACGACTTCGGCGCGCACAGTGACTCGCGCGCCGACCGGCGTCGCCGCCAGGTGCTTGACGTTGACGACGACGCCGACCGACACCCATCCCGCGGGCAGGTGCCGGGCGAGCGCCTGGCCTGCGGCATTCTCCATGTGAAAGATCATGATGGGTGTGCCGTAGACCGCGGGCATCGCTTCGACAAAGTGCGCGACTGTCATTTCGCGTGTGACTTCGATGACATGCTCGACCGCCGTGCCGATGGGAATATTTTCTGTGACGTTCATGGGTCGCTCCCGTTGATCTTCGCGAATTAGACCTGACATTCTAAATTGATTGTGCGCGTCGCGCCACAGCGGTTGTGGCAGGCAGGCGACAGCTAGCGACCGCCGCCCGCAGGCATTGCTCGATTTCCCTTGAAAAAAGCCGCTTTTACCAGGCAAACTGCTTGGCACGGCCCATGCCTAATCTAAAGCACCCGTAGTGCAATGACGCGAGAGGGGAAAGACTGTTGATAAGACAAACGACGCTTGCAAGAGCAGTCTCGACCGCCGGCCATGGCTTGCACACCGGCGAGCCGGCGCGCCTGACCTTGCGGCCCGCGCCCGCCTATAGCGGCTACGTTTTTCGCCGCACCGATTTAAATAACTTCGAGATACCCGCCGCGCCGCAGTTCGTCGCGCGCGTCAGTTACGCCACCACGCTGATGCGCCAGGGGGTGATGATCGCGACGGTCGAGCATCTGCTGGCCGCGCTCGCCGGCACACACATAGACAACTGCATCATCGAGATTGATTCGCTGGAAGTGCCGATCCTTGATGGCAGCGCCGAACCCTTCATCGAATTGATTGAGGCGGCGGGCACGGTCACACTCGAAGCGCCGCGCCAGTTCCTGCGCGTCCTCAAGCCTACGGAAGTCGTGCAGGGCAACCGGCGCATGAGCCTGGCGCCGGCGGACCGCTTTGCCATCTCGTGCCTGATCGAGTTCCCGCATCCGATGATCGGCACACAGCGGCGCGAAGTCAGCATCATTGATGGTCAGTTCGCGCGTCACATCGCGGCGGCGCGCACCTTCGGCTTTCTCGACGAGATCGAGGCGCTGCGCAATTCCGGCCTGATTCGCGGCGGCTCGCTTGAAAACGCCATCATCTTGACGCCCGAGGGCGGCATCCTTAACCGCGAAGGGCTGCGCTTTGCCGACGAGTTCGTGCGCCACAAGATTCTCGACATCATGGGCGACCTGGCATTGTTTGGCATGCCCATCCTCGGTCGCGTCGAGGCCGAGCGCACAGGCCACGGCGTTCACACGGCGCTGGTCTCACGCGTCTTGCGCGACGACACCGCCTGGGAGATCACCGACCGTCCAAGCCTCGCCGCCGGCCTTTTCTGATGGCCTGGGAGCGCGGGCGTCCCGCCCGCTTGCTGCGCGCATGCGAAAGACCGGCGGGCGAGACGCCCGCGCTCCCAGGCTACACGCGATTGCAACCCACTCTAAACTTTTCGGGAAGGACTTTAATTTACCCGGCGATGAATCGCTGCGCTCGTGGGCGCGCCTTTCTGTTTGACATTGAAGAACTGGCTGCCGATGGTGATCGCCCCCTTGCGCGCGAGGCTGCCCGAATTGGCGGCGACCGAAAACGTCACCGAGCCGTTGCCGATGCCGTTCGGACTTGAAGTGATTGTAATCCAGGGCACATTTGCGGCTGCCTGCCACGAGCAACGCTCGGAAACCGCAATGAGAAGCGTGCCGCTGCCGGCGCTGCTGCTGAAGGTTTGCGCCGGCGGCGAGATCGAATACAGGCAATCATTGCCCGCTCCACCGTCCTGCGTGACCGTGACGGTCTGGCCGGCGATGGTCATCGTTCCCTGTCGCGCGCTGCCCGTGAAGTTATCGCGTACCACATAGGTTACAGAGCCGATGCCAATGCCGGAGGCTGCCGACGTGATAGTGATCCAGTTGGCATTGCTGGTCGCAGTCCACGGGCAAGCTCCGCTGGCGGTCACCTTCACCGTCGCCTGTGCGCCGGTTGCCCTGGCGAATGGATACAGGTTCGACACGCCGAGGCTACAGTTCGGTTCGAAGACGATGTCGATGATCGGGTGCAATTCAATTTGATTTGGCGCTGCCCCCGTCTGTCCATGTGGGAAGTCGAACATGCCGATGCCGGTCACACGCACCGGAAGGTTCGCCGTCTGAAAGCTGCCCGTTGCCGTCAGCCGCGCATCGAAAGTCGCTCGCGCATTGCTGATCATCGAGGCAAAAGGGCAACCGCTGCCGACGCAGCCGGGGCAGGGAATCTCGGAAACGAGGGTGTTGCCCGCCGCGTCTTGCAAGACCAGGTGATAATCCGAGTCGTCTTCCTTCTTGTAAAGTGTCAAGGTTGCTTCGACCGTCCAGGCGGTCGTTTCGTAAGGCGCAATGCGGCTGTTGCTAGGCGGGCTGGGCTGGCTCGGCCAGCTCCGCATGACGGCAATCGTCGTCGTTGTGGGATGCGCTGTATCGATGAGGGCGGCATCGGGGTCTGTGCCGGTCTTCACAGACCAGCGCTCGACGCCGCAACGAGCGCAAGCGCCGCCCGCCGTGACCACGCTCAAGAGGATCGCCGTCGTCCCGGTTCGCCCCTGCGCGTCGCTGATCGTCACCGGCAAGCTCTTGTTGCCCGTTGAGGTCGCGGCGGCTACCGTGGCTTGAAATGAAAAGATATTGTCGCCTGCCGTGAGGTCGCCGTGCGTGCCGTCGTCAAAGAAATGCTGATTGGCCGCGCCGCCAATCGCCGTCAGGTCAGCGGCAACCGCCAGACCGCTGCTCGGCGGATTTGTACCCGGCATGGCTTGCACAGTCAGCAGCGTGGCGCTGCCCGGATTCACCGTTGAAGGATTGGCCGCGCCGACGCCCGACGGGTTGCCGTTGCCACCGCTGCCATCAGGCGTCAGCGAGAAATCGTCAATGGCCAGCCCATCGTCGGAATTCGAGACGTTGAAATCGAGCCAGCGAATGAAGAAGGTCTGGCCGTTGACGATGTTCAGGCCGTTGATCGTGAAGCTCAGGCTCGACCGATTGACATCCGTGTTGCCGTTGAGCGCACCGACTGTGCCGGTGGTGACGGGGCTGGAAAAGTCGAGGCTGTCGTAGTCAATCCAGGTTCCAGTCGTCAGGCTGGTCGCATTCGTGCTCAATTGAAAGTCCAGGCGGTCGGCGCCGCGCCCGCTCGCGCCGAGTCGCCACTGTTCGCCTGTGTAAGCGACGGCCAGCGCGTTGATCGTGCCGCCCGTGTTGTTGGTGAAGCAAGCGCCGACAGTGGGGATGAGGCTACCGCTTTGCAGGCCGCCCAGGGCGCGTTCGCTGCTTCCCGATGCCCCGAAGCTGTAGGTGTCGCCGGTGGTGCTTGAGCCGCTGCCGGCAGTGTAAGTCGTGTTGGCGTTGGCGCCGGACTCAATGAAGGCCCAGCCCGTCGGCAGCGTGCTCGACGAGCCGCTGCCGGCCAGCGTGTTGAAGTCCTGTGTGTAAGTCACGGCGGTCGCCGTCAGGCTGATGCTTGCGCCGCTCGCTGCGCGGATACGGCCGCCGGGCGATGACAAGATCAGAGTAAAGAATAATCCGAACGCCAGCGCCGCGTCGGCGAAGCGCCGGCTGGTCTGGCGGCGAAGCCAAAGCTCGCGAGTGGCCTCGTCCGTTTGAAGGTGTTCGGCCTGGTTTCTGGCACACCTTGGCCGTGAAGGTGTTGGGGAAGTACGTACCTGCATCATAAACAAGGCCCGTGCCTGACCGCATGGAGACGCGCGCGACTGCCTTTACAATCTGGCAGGGCGCGGCAGGCCGGGCCGCTCCTTATAATCGGAAGCTTCTATTTTTTCTTTACTTGAGAATGCTACTGCGACCGGCCCATATTACACGACGGCGGTGTGGCTGGATAGCCCGAGTGGCAACATCGGCCAAGGAATTCCAGAGCGGTTGGCGGGGCGGCCCGGAGAGGCATCGAAAAGATGAGGCTGACTCGGCGGATTTCCGCAGCACCCTTCACACGGGTCGCTTGAAGCCGCGCTCGATGTCGCGCAGGCCCATGCGCATGAGGATGGGCCGCCCGTGCGGGCAGGTCATCGGGTTCTGCGTCTTCATCAGCTCATCAATCAGCCACTGCATCTTTTCCGAAGTCAGCCGCATATTGACTTTGATCGCTGCCTTGCAGGCCAGCGAGGCGGCGATCTCGTCGCGCAGGTGATCGAGCGAAAAGCTGCGCCGCTCGCGTTCGACGACGCCGACGATCTCGCGCACCAGGGCAATCACGTCTTTCGCCGCGAGGCCGGCGGGCGCCGTCTTGATGGCGATGGTTCGCCCGGACAGCCGCATGGTTTCGATGCCGATGCTTTCCAGTTCTTCTTGGACGATGCTGAAGGCGTCGGCTTCGGCAGGGGTGAGGTCGAGGGTTTCAGGAATCAGCAACGCCTGGACGTCCGCCGGGCGCGTCAGCCGGATGTCGCGGAACTGCTCGAACAACACGCGCTCGTGGGCGGCGTGCTGATCTACGAGCAGCAAGCCTTCTTCGTCGGTGGCGGCGATGTAGCTATCGCGAATCTGACCGAGCGGCTTGATGCCGTGGCCGAGATTCGGCAGGGCCTGGGCTTCGGGCGCTGCACTCGGCGCGACGGGTTCGGGCACGGATTCAGTAATCTCTGAAGCAGACGGCGCAAACTGGCCAGGTGATTCAAGCGATGGCTGCTCGGCGCTATTGCCTGAGTCCGCTGCAATGGCTTGACTTGAGTTCATCGCTGCAACCGGCAGCGCGCCGCTCAAGCGATCAAGCGGTTCTTCGCTCTGTGATGTGGATGGCCCGGACGCTGAACGCATGGGCTCGTCCGGCCTGTCCGTTAAGCTCGGCCGGGTAGGAACCGAAAGACGAATCGCTTCTCCCTGACGTTCTTCAGCCGCTTGCGGCGCGGGCCAGCGGCGCGATTCTTCTGCGACGCCACTGTTGTCCCGGTTGACGCCGATGCGCGTCGTCGGCTCGATGGCGCGGATGGCTTCGGCGACGGCATCGCGCACGAACGCGACGATGGCGCTCTCGTGCAGAAAGCGCACTTCGGTCTTCGCCGGGTGGACGTTGACATCGACCTCGGTCGGCGGCACCTCAATGAACAGCACCACCGCCGGGTAGGTCCCCGAAGGCATCATCGAGCGGTAGGCTTCCGAGATCGCCCGGCCAATCAGTTGATCGCGGACAAAGCGGCGGTTGACGAACAGGTATTGCTGATCGCGCGACGAGCGTTGCTCCTGCGGGTTCGAGACAAAGCCTTCGACGCGCAAGCCGCCGCTCTCGGCTTTCACTTCCAAAAGCTTGTTGAGCAGCGCGCTGCCGAGTATCTGATAGGCGCGCTCTTTCAACGAGCGCGCCGGGGCCACCCGAATCGCATCGCGCCCGTTATTGATGAGCAAGAACGAAAGCTGGGGGTTGGCGAGCGCATAATGCTGCACCAGATTGGTGATGTGATAGGTTTCGGTGGCGTCGCTCTTGAGGAATTTCTTGCGCGCCGGCACGTTGAAGAAAAGGTCTTTGATTTCGACTTCGGTGCCGCCTGGCCAGGCGATGTCGCGGGCATGGGTAAGCTTGCCGCCATTGAATTCGACTTCGGTGCCTTCGACGTCGTCGGCCGTCTTGGTGCGCAGGTGCAGGCGCGATACCGACGCGATGCTCGGCAGCGCCTCGCCGCGAAAGCCGAGCGTCGTGATTGCTTCGAGGTCTTCGGCGCGGCGCAGCTTCGAGGTCGCGTGGCGCTCGAAAGCGGTGATGGCGTCATCGCGCGTCATGCCTTCGCCGTCATCGATAATGCGAATCAGGCGTTTGCCGCCCGATTCGACTTCGATGTTGATGCTGCGGGCGCCGGCGTCGAGCGCGTTCTCCAACAACTCTTTGACTACGGATGCGGGCCGCTCGACGACTTCGCCGGCGGCAATCTGATTAGCGAGCGTATCGGGCAGCACTCTGATTTTAGCCATGTGATTTCCCTTCTTGAGAGTCCAAATTTAATTATTACATTAGCGCGACAGAATCTCCCAGCGGCCTGATTACAGCCTTGCTCGCGATGGGGTCCTGCCTTGACTTCTCTTTGGCTTTTTTCTAGAATTTCCTTCCTTATTTGGGAAGAAGTTAAGATACCGTCGACCGTCAACATCATCGAGGATTTTCAAACGAAAAGGACAACAGATGCTTAAGTCAGCGGGCCGTATACTGTGGTTATTGCTATTGAGTGTCTTTGCTCTCTACGGGTGTTCGGACGTCAAGGATAACTCCGCGCCCGCCAATCGCGCTGCCTCGACCCCCTCCTCAAACGCGGCGCCGAGTCAGGTCGCGACGCGAAGGGGAACGATCACCGCGGGCCCCAACCCGATCCAGCTGTGCCATAACGAAACCTCCGGGAAGACCACCATTACCTGGGAGGCGTCGGGGGTGAAGGAGATGGAAATTCACATCGGCTCGCCGAACGGCCCGCTGTTCGGGCGCGTTCCGTTCAAGGGGTCCTGGCCGACGGGCGAGTGGGTGGCTAATGGTCAGGTTTTCTATCTGCAAGATGTTTCCGATGGCTTGCCCTTAACCAGCGAAAACACGCTAGCAACGGTCACCGTCATGCATACGAAGGAGGGGTGCAAGTAGCCTGGTTGCTGACTCTCCTTCACGGACGCCCCGGCCCCTCGTCGTGCTTTCCGGGCAATCACTCCCTCCGGCGATTGAATGTAATGTTAAACACTCAGGCCCGCCGCCTTCATTAGGCGCAAGTCACTAAGCTGACTGTGTGAGGTCAAGGAGATCGGCATGTTTCTCTCGGAAGAAACCCCACTAGCCGTAGAAGACTCGGCAGGGTCTAAACGGCTAACCCCTGCGGATGACGCCGGCTCGGTCGGTTGGCGGACGATGCGCACCAACATCATTGCCAGGCTAGGGTTAGCCGTGAAGGCGAATGCCCGAGTAGTCTTCGAACCGTTGAAGGTTAGCGCGGGCGACACAGGCTTCATCACCTTTGGCCCTACGGAAAGAGAAGCAGTTGCCGACAGAGTTGAGGTGAGCGTGCGGTTTCGGCCCACAGATGACCCCGGCTCTGCGGAAAACGCAACGCGCGAAGTCGAATTACTTCGGCAGTCTGTGCCCGGCTTTGACCCGCAACAGCCCTGGATCGAGCAGCCGTTCGAACTGGATGAAGTCGTTGGCCGCGTCGGAGCGTTCGTCGTCGAGTGCGTCCCGACATCTACGCTTCCCTCCGAAGCGGACGAGCTTGGCTTTTATGAGTTCGTTGTAAGCGATGAGAAGTCGATTGACCTTAACCGCGCCAGAGCATTCAAAGCACTGCGGATGCGCAATGAAGAAGCGAATTTTGATGCTTACTACCAGAACGCGATTTTTCAGTGCGCAGACCCCCCCCCGCCCGCGGACCCCGAAGCTGGTCCTACCGCCGCTGTCGAGCCCGAGCCTGATCCGGTCATCACGGCTGTCGCAGTTGGAGGCGGCTCGGTCGCAGCGGCTGATCCTCAACCTCCGCCTCCGGAGCCAAAAGGGCTATTGCGAAATATGTGGGCGCGCTGGCATCGCCGTTTCACAGCGGCAGAGACGACGCCCGAAAACTCCCCCGCTATAGCTCGGGTGGAAGAGGCGCCCGCACCGCAAACGCCCGCGGCCCCGACCAGCGCGTTTGCCTATTCTCACGAACTTCTCATTAAGCTGTTGCAGCTTAATCCGCCGCCGTTCGGCTGGCGGCTGCAAACCAAGTTAAGCGAGTTCGAGGCTGCGGGGAAGGGAAATGGATCATCCAAGTTCCGCGTCCTGTCGCTCTGCGCCGGCGCTGCACGTATCGAGACCGATTTTGTTCGCAGCGTGGCTTCCGACAACCTCCATGTGACCCTCGTTGACATCAATCCCAAGCTTTTGGAAATGGCGAGACAGAGGATCGCAAAGTATTGCGACGTCGAGGTGGTCATTGAAGACGTCAATGAACTGGACCTACAGGGTGAAAAGTTCGACCTCATTTTATGCGTCTCCGGCCTTCACCACGTGGTGGAGTTGGAGCGATTGATCGGCGCCATCGCTCATGGACTGAGCGGCGGAGGCGAGTTTTGGGCTATCGGGGAGACCATAGGAAGGAATGGCGGGAAGCTTTGGCCAGAGTCGTATGAAGTGGCCAACGCTTTCTTCAGCAAGCTGGATAAGAAATACCGGGTAAACCGGATGACCGGACTCAACGTTGAAGACAACCTTCTGGACACGGACTGTTCAATCGGCTGTTTTGAAGGGATCCGCTGTGAAGCCATCGAGCCGACACTGTTGAATTTTCTCTCCCCGATTCACGTAAGCAAGCACAACTGCATCGTCTGGAAGCTATTCAGCCCGACGTATTCAGAGAACTATGATATGCAAAACCCTGTAGATGTCGCGCTCGTCGAGGAAGCTGTGCATCTGGACGTTGACCTGTTTCGCAGGGGCGGGCGGGCGATTGAGTTGAATGGCGTCTACGGGCTGCGATAGCCCATTCGGCTAAAGAAAACAGGGATGGGTTGTGCCCCATCCCTGTCGGGCCGCCGGGTTGTAGATGGCGGCGCTATTTGGTGTTTGCCACCCAGCCGTAGAAGTGGTTCGACGGCTCGGCGCCGTTCTGGTTGTACGCCGTCTTGATGTGCGACATGTAATCTTTGGGGATGGCTTTGCGCTTGGCCGCGACATCGATCTTGTAAATGCGCGCGGCGTTCAAGCCAAAGATTTTCTCTTTGTCCTTGTCGGTGATGGCACGGTAACCGAATTTCTTCTGCATATCTTCAGGAATCTGGAAGCGGCGGAAGGCTTCGATCTGCCACTGCGGCGAGCCCCACCAGAGCGAATCGGTGCCCCAGATCATGTGATCCGAGCCGAAGGCGTCGAGCAACTGGCCGATGAAGTGCGCCGCCAACACCGGCTGCATGCTCGCCGATAGCCCGAATGACGAGCCAATCTCGGCGTACACGTTAGTCATCTTCGGATTCTTCTTGCGATCCTGCACAAAGTCCCAGGTCCACTCGAAGGCGCCGTTTTCGGCAATCGGCACGTTCATTTTTGCGCCCGGCGGAACGTCCGCCTTGAACGCCGAGTGATAGATGACAAACGTCATGTCCGGATGATCGAGCGCCGCCTTTTTGACGTCGCGCGGGTGCGCGTAGTCGTGATGCTGGCCCGTCGAGGGGAAACCTTTGTGGACGCTGATCAGCTTGATGCCGAGTTGCTTGGCCTTCTCGAAATACGGATAAGCCACCTTTTCATCATCGAGCCACCACGGCTGACCCGTCGAGCCTCTCGGCGTCGTGTGCGGGTAGAGCTTCCACGAGCTGTGCTTATAGGTCTTGGCTTCAAACTCCATGCGGTCGAAGAGCTGCTGCTGGCTGGCGTAGTGATTCGGCGCGACGTTGCTCTGCGACAGCGCCCGCGTCGTGCCGCTCATCTCGTTGATGCGGTCGCGGCTCTTGGCCATCAGCGAGGTCGGCAGCACGCCGTACTCTTCGTGGCCGGGCACGCCGCTGATGACGCACATCACGGTGTCGCTGTCGAGGAAGATCTCTTTGACGAACGTCTTAAAGCTGTAGGCGTCGGTGTCGTCTTTCAACTGCACGCCGAGGTCTTTCAAAAACTCGAAGGCGCGGAACCCGGTCGCGCCGCCGATCTTCATGCCGTCTTTGACGTGATGCGTCTGCACGTCCATGATGAACTGGTTCTTTGGCCAGCGCTCGTCGTAAGCCGCCTGCTCCCAGGTCTCGGCTTCGGCGACTTCGAAGAAATTACCGAAGACCTGATTCATCGCGACGAAGGCGGTGGCCATGCCGGCGCTGGTGCGCAGGAACTGGCGGCGCGGAACGCCGAGCCGTTTGGCCTTCTTGTCGGCCATCTCGTTGATAAGGTGTTCGACCTTATGCTGCTCTGGGGTCTGCGGCAGCGGGTAGAACTCTTCGTTGGAAATCGCTTGCGTCGGGATGGGCGTGTCAATGCCCTTGCGCCGGTCGCGGATGTGCTTGGGTATCCACATAGACGGTTGCCTCCTGAGCAATTCAGCCTTGAGCCATACAAGCTGACGGTGATTGGTGTTTGAGAACTTGAGATCGAGCCGTAACTATTATCCACAAACGCGCGGCGTCTGCAAAGCCGCCGGCTAATATTCACATAGGGCGCTGTGAACTTCGTACGGCTTCAGCTCTTTAAACGGCTCATTCTTGTGGCAGACGGTACAGTAATCGGTCTTCGGCTGGCGACGGTGCAGGGCGGAGCCTGTCGAATGCAGCTTGTGGCACGACAGGCAGGTCAGATTGTCGCGCCCGAGCAAGACGATGTCACGGACGTTGCGCTGGATGTGCGCGTCCATCGCGTTGAGATTGGCATCATCCGCATGTGAAAAATCAAAGGCGAAATCTTTGAAGAGGTTGTCGCCCGATACGAAGTTATTCGCGAAAGGCCGGCCCGTCGAACGCGACGCGCCGCCGCGCAGGTGGCAGCTGCCGCAGGCCGAGGCGATCATCTGTGGCGTCTCTTTGGCCTTCTTCGCAAAGCGCATGAAGATGGTGCCGCCGGTGTGGCGGTCATCATACGGGCCGTGACAGGATTCGCAGCCGACAAAGGTTTCAAAGGGTCGCAGGCTCGCCGGGTCAACGCCGGTCATGTGACATCCGATACATTTCGTGGCGAACTTCTGCGCGTCCCACTCGGCGCGGCGACGGGCCTCGAAGCGCGGCTGTTTGGGATCGATCAAAGTGGCGTTGAGCAGGTCGAAGCCGCCGTGATCGTTGCGCCGCAGAAAGCGCGCGGCGCGGCGGTGGCCGAGGATGAAGTCAGCCTGAGGCGCGGCCTGCTTGAATGACGATTGCGCGCCGAGCGCTTCGATTTCAGTCGCCGTGTGACCGCCTTGAAACTTGTCGCGAATGGCGCGGAAGTGCGGATCGTTCTGCCAGACGGTGCCGACCGTGCCGCGATGGCAGAAGAGGCATTCGTCGCCTCCGTAAAGGTCGGGCGCAGGCTTACCGACATGGTTGCTGCCCCAGGCCGCCGGGTCGAACTGCTGTGCCGCTGCCCCGACGCTCGGCCCGGCGATTAGCTTGAAGCCGGCAAGCGCCAACAGTAGAGCCGCCAGCTTGATCCGTGTGTCTGGTTTCATCGTGTTCAGGACGCGGCGCTGGTGTGGTCGTGAATGATCTTCCAGCCATCGGCGAACTTGCGAAAGATGAGCGTGAACAGCCCGCCCTGGTCGCCCGTCGTCATTTTCAGGTTCCAGTGACCACGCACGAAAGCGGTGTCGGGGCCGAGCGTCTCGACTTCCAGCTCGGTGAACTCAAGCTGGCCCATTTCGCGGCCCGCGCTCTGATAGCGATTGCGGTAACGATCCAGCGTCGGCTGCCAGCCGGAGGTTTTGGTGCCGCCCGAATAGAACGACAGCTTCTCAGAGTTGCGGTAGCCGGCCATGAAGCCTTCAAGGTCGTGATGATTCCAGGCGGCGACCTGTCGGTTGAGAACGTCGAGAATGGCTTTTGTCGTCGCGGCTACACTATCCGACTTGCGCCGCTGTTGCTTTGCCGACCCGAAGACGGCGAGAAGGACGATTAAAAGCGCTGCCCACGGCATTCGTAATCGCATGGCGCGTTTCACCTCCATCCGTTTGTTGCCTGCCATCTCGCGGGGTAGAATTTTCATGCGAGATGATGAACGCCCTGTCACAACCCCGACCCGTGCCGCGCGGCTGCGGCATCTGCGGCGCAACCTCGGCGCGCGAACTCTACACGGCGCGCGACCGCTTGCGCAACTCGGAACACCCCTTTACCATCGCGCGCTGCGAGGGCTGCGGCGTCTTGCGCACGCTGCCGGAGATGAGCGACGACGAGCTCGCCTATTTCTATCCCGCGGATTATTGGGGCGGCGAGCCGTCGCTCGACTGGATACGCAAATCGCAGGCAGAGAAGACCCGTTTCCTGGCGGCGTGCGAGCCGCGCAGCGGACGATTGCTCGATGTCGGCTGCGGCGCCGGCTTCTTCCTGCGCGCCCTCGACCCGAAGGCGTGGGACCCGTTCGGCGTCGAGATTAGCCGCGCCGCTGCCGCCGCCGCCGAGCGCGTCATCGGCCCGCTGCGCATCTTCAACGGCACGCTGACCGCATCGGCCTGCGAGGACGAATACTTTGACGTGGTGACTTTCTGGTCGGCGCTTGAGCATACGAACGAGCCGCGCGAGCAGATGGTCGAAGCGCGGCGCATCCTGAAACGCGGCGGCACCCTGATTGTGCAAGTGCCGAACGCCGCCAGCTATCAGGCGCGCTGGTTCGGCGGCGACTGGTTCGCGCTCGACGTGCCGCGCCACCGCTATCACTTCACTGTGGCGACGCTCGCGGGCTTGCTGCGCTCGACCGGGTTCGAGATTTATCGCACCAGCTTTCACTCGAAAGCCCACAACCCACACGCGCTCAGGCAGAGCCTGAAGTCGCGGCTCTACGGGCCGGCGGCGGGCGCGCTCGGGCGCGCCGCCTTTCTCGCTTCGATCCCCTTCCTCAGACCCTTTGATTACCTGATGAGCGCCGCCGGGCAGGGCGCGACGCTGACCGTCGCGGCGCGTGCCGTGTAGCGTGCCAGTCCTTCCCCGGCCTTCAAAGATCAACTCGCCCGATCAATGGCGGTGTTGTAAGACCGCGCCGCGGGGGCTGCCGGGATTGGCCATGCGCTCAAGCGCGAGCAAACTGTTATGGCTGCCGATGGCGACCAGCGCGTCATGCAGTTCGATCACCGTGTCGGCTGCGGGATTGAAGATCATCGTGCCGCTCTGGCGGCGGATGGCGATGACGATGATGTCGAGCGCCGCGCGAATGCCGGTGTCTTTCAAGGCGCGGCGGATGAACGGCGAGCCGTCGTAAATCTCGATCTGCTCCATCTCCAGCTCAAGTTGCTCGGTCATGGTCGCCATCTCCATGAAGTCGGCGACGGCCGGACGCAACAAAACCTGCGCCATCTGGTTCGAGCCGGTGATGGCCGGCGACACCACTTTATCCGCGCCCGCCTTGAGCAAGCGCGGGATGCCCGACTCTTCGTTGGCGCGGGCGACGATGCGAATCGTCTTGTTGAGGTCGCGCGCCGCGAGCGTGATATAAAGGTTGTCGGGGTCTGACGAGACGGCGCAGATCAGGCCGCTCGCCCGCTCGATGCCGGCGGCGCGCAAGACTTCATCATTCGTGGCGTCGCCCATCAGCACCAGATGGCCCTGAGCGAGCAGCTTGTCGGCAATCGTCTCGTCGTTCTCGATAATGACGAAATCGTGGCCGCGCCGGGCAATCTCGCGGATCACCCCAGAGCCGATGCGCCCCGAGCCACAGACGATGTAATGATGCGTCAGCTTGTTAATGTCTTTGTACATCCTTCGCCTTCCGAACTGCGTGACCATCTCGAATTCGACCAGCGCCTGGGCCGCCGCCGACAGCGCAAAGCCGATGCTGCCGACGCCTGTGAGAATGAGAAAGGCCGTGAAGTAACGCGCCGGCTCGGTCATGCCATCCAGCTCTTTATAGCCGATGGTGGTGATCGTAATCAGCGTGAAGTAGAAACACTCGAACCAGGTCTGCGTCGGCAAGAATAACTTGAAGCCCATCGTCCCCATGGCGATCAGGCCGACGATGACTCCGAGCGCGAGTTGAAGTTTTCTTTTGGGCGACATAAGGAACCGAGCCGACGCCTTATGTTATCAAGGAAGGGGCGAAAAGGGGAGTAGAGAAAATGCGACGCGGCGACGCGGCGAGGGGAAAGCAGACGCGGCGACGCGGCGAGGGAAAGAGACGGAGGCTAACCGCTTGCTTTCCTTTCACCGCGTCGCCGCGTCGCCGCGTCCCCGCGTCACTCTTCCCGCGTCACGTGCTTTATTCCGAGGTTACACCGACCGCACCGGACGCGAGGTCGTGACGCGGCGCACAGGGGGCGGCGTGTCGCGCTTTTCGAGCGTCACGTTGACGGTCTGCTCGGCGTGGTTGCGGATGATCTTCAAGGTCACATTGCCTTCTTTACCCGCGAGCGCCGTGACCAGCGAGTTGACGCTTTCGATCTTCTGGTCATTGACCGCGATGATGACATCGCCGGCTTTCAGGCCGCCGCGCGCCGCCGGGCTCTCTTCTTTGACCGACGCCACCAGCACGCCGTGACCGTCTTTGACGCCGAAGAATTCCGCCAGTTGATTGGTCAGCGATTCGGCGCCAATGCCGAGTCGCGAGCCGCTGAAGAAGACGAAGCGGCCGGAGCTATCAACGTTGTAGTCAAGGTTGAAGTCGCCGAAGTTGGGCAGGTACCTGAACTCGTCCTGATGCTGGCGCAACTGGTCTTGATACTGTTTACGCCACGCGTCCATCTGCTTGCGGTTCTCTTCCAACTGCTTGCGGCCTTCTTCAGTCTGCGCCCACGCCTGGCCCTTCCACTCCGGCGCATTGAAGGCGTAGGCGAAGCTCGACGCGCGCTTGCTCATCGCCGCCGTGATCGTTTGCCGGCTGCCGCCGCGCACCACTTCCAATTTGACGTTGCGGCCCGCGGGGGTCTCGCTCAATAGCCTTTGCAACTCGCCGACGCTATCGATGCGCCGGTCGTTGAACGAAACGATGCAGTCGTTCTCCTTCAAGCCGGCTTTCTCTGCCGGGCTGCCTTCGACCACCCGGCTGACGATGGCGCCGCGCTCTTCGCTGAGCCGCAATTCTTTGGCGCGCTCCGCCGTGACTTCTTCGAGGTAGACGCCAAGATAGCTGCCGCTGCCGGCGAAACCGGACATCGTGTAAACCTGCGGCGTTTCGCTTTCCGCTTTGGATTGCGCCTCCGGGGCGCGAGTCTTTTCCTTTGCCTTCTCTTTCTGAGCGGCGAAGACGCTGCCCAGCGCAACCGAAAGGCTGAGCGCCGCGAATAACGATACAAAGAGATAAAAGCGTTTGCGCATTTTACTCCCTCCTGAATTTGTCTTTTTGCTTAATGCTAGGTTTGCGCACGCGCGGGACGCCGCAAAGTTCCAAAAATTGAGGCCCGCGGACGCGCGCCGCCGAGCGGGTTTGAGTGACGGATAGCGAAATGATTCACGCCGCCGCGCCAAGATCATACAGCCCGTGTGGTTCGGCGGCTCAACGGCACCCTGAGGCGCGGGAGCCTTCCTGGCATAGGGCTTGCGAATTATTGAGTTGGGCAAAGTGGACGTGGGCGAGTGAAAGAACAGGAGGGTAAATCATGAGAAAACTTCTATCCGCGGGAGTCATATCGCTGACCTTGTTAGCGGGTTCGACCTTTGCCTTTGCCGGCCAGAGATGGGATCGTGATCGGGACGATCATCACCGGCGCGTCACTGTTGTGCGCACCACCGTAGACAACGATGGTTATCATCGTCACGCCCGGGTTTTTCGTATGCGCAACGGCAGAGTCGTGCGCATGCGCGACGGCAGAGTCATGGTCATAACGCGCAGACATCCGCGGTACTATCGGTATTATGACCGGCAGCACCGTATACCCTAAAGCGGGTTTCAAATGAGTTGAACCGGGGGAAGCGCCATGAAGGCACAAGGACACGAAGAAACAAAACAGAGATCGTGATTCTTAGTGCCTTCGTGGCGATGGTTATCTGATGACCACACACGCAAGCGAATCGCTTGTGTCAAAGATTCGAAAAGCCTGCGGCATAAATTACCGCAGGCTTTCGCTTATGGGTTTTACATCAGTCTGCGATCAGGCTTGCGAACTTGAAACTGACGCCAGGCCGCCGCTGCGCGTGGCGCGCAATACACGGCGCGTCAAGGCCGGCGACCACGCAAGCACCCTCGCGGCGGGGCCGGCGACCGCTGGCGATAGCGCCACACGGCGCAACCAGCCCGCGACTTTCATGCGCGTGCCGAACTCGCGCCCGTAAGCTTCGGTGTAATGCATCAACGCGCGCTCGAACAAATCCAACGATGGCGTGACCCGGCTTTCACTCATTGCCTCGGTGACCGCCTCGGCTGCCAGCTCGCCGGTGCGCAGGGCGATCTGAATGCCTGTGCCGGTGAATGGATCGATCATGCCTGAAGCGTCGCCGATGGCCAGCACGCCGCCTTGCGAAAGCCGCCGGTGGCCGAAGACGAGCGGGCCGACGCTGTGCCACTTACCGACGACTTCCGCGCCGCGCAGGCGCTCGCCCGCGAGCGGATTGCGCATGATGGTTTGCTCGACGATCTTCGCGGCGTCGCCGCCGGCAGCGCGAAAGCTGCGCTCGTCGGCAATGAAGCAGAGATTCACCAGCCCGTCTTCGACAAGGGACAACCCGCCATAACCTTGCGGGAAAAAGTACAGCTCGACCTGTTCGTTGATGCCCTGGACGTTCGTGAGGTGTGCTTTCAAGCCATAGAGGCGCGCGCCGCGCGGCCCTGCGCGGCGCTCATCGCGGTTGACCATCAAGCGCGAGTTGCGCCCCGATGCATCGATTATCAACGGGGCCTCAAAGCGCACCACCTGGCCATCAGCAAGCGACAACGCTTCGACGCCGCGCGCCCGGCCGCCTTCGGTGATGCACTGTTTGACCGCTACGCCTTCGCGGCAATCGGCGCCAATGGCGCGGGCGCGTTCGAAGAGGATTTGATCAAAGCGCGCGCGGCTCAGACTCATCGCCCAGTCCGCCGTTGCAGACATCGCCGAAAGCGGCGTTTCGACGCGCTTACCCGAAGCCACCACGAGCGACAGATGTGTCAGCCGCTGCGCGCCGGCGCCGAGCATCAACCCCATGACGCCTAAGCGTTCAAGCGTCGGGAACGATTCGGGGGTGATGAATTCGCCGCAGAGCTTGCCGCGCGGCATGCGCTTCTCTTCCAGCACGAGAACGCGAGCGCCGCGCCCGGCGAGCGTGATCGCGGCGCTCGTTCCGGCAGGCCCGCCGCCGATGATGATGATGTCGTGTACGGTCATGAGTGAAAGGAATCAATCAGCGACTCGCGCCACCAGCGACAGGCGATAAGGAAAGCGGCGGCGGACGCGCACCTGCCGGAAGCCTGCGCGCTCGGCGTGCGTCGCCATCTCTTGCACAGTGAAGCCGCGCAGCACCGACGCCGGCCCATCGTAGCGCGTCAGGTAGCTTGTCGCCAGCAGCGGCCCGCTCAATCGCGCGAACCAGTAAGGCACCAGATGGCGGATCAGATCATTGACGATGACGGCGCGGCGCGCCACCCGCGCGAAATCTTTGAGCAGCCGCACGACGTCGGCGTCTTCGAAGTGGTGCAGGAAGAGCGAAGCGGTGACCACGTCAACCGAGTGATCGGCAAAGGGCAGCGCCAGCGAATCGCCGCGCACCAGTTGCACGTCTTCGTTGATGCCGAGCCGCGAGCGGGCGATGCGTAGATTGCGCTCGCTCAGATCGAGCGCGGTGATGCTGGAGGTGATGCCGCGAGCCCGGCACCAGTCGGCGACCGCGCCGGGAATGTCCGCCGAGCCTGTGCCGACATCGAGCAGGGAAAGCCTTGGCAATCGGCCATCGGTGACGAGCCGGTCGAGCGATTCGATGACGACGCGCCGCCCGCCGAGGAAGCGATTGATGCGGCGCAGGTCTGCGAGATTGCGCGCCACGTCCGCGTCGGTGCCTTCGCCCAGATCAAGCAGCTCTTCGATATAAACTCGTGGCGGCGTCAGCATCAGGTTTAAAGGTGCGCTCTAGGTTTCCAATCGTTCGATGGCGCGTTGCAGGCTGGCGCGGACGTGGATGGATTCTTCGACTTCGAGGCGGCGCTTGAGCGGCGCGACCGCGTCTGTGCTGCCCAGTTGAGTCAACGCATTGGCCGCCGCGCTGCGCACCGCGGCGTCTTTATCATCTAACGCCGTCAGCAGCGGCGGCAGCATGCGCGGATCGGGCGCGCCCGACTGACACAATCGCGCCAGGTCTTCGGCGGCGCGCTGGCGCGCATAAGGCGTCAGGTCGCCGAGCGATTCGATCAAACTTGAAAGGCGTGTATCCCTGGCCACCGGCGGCCCGGCATCCATCGCGGCGTCGGCTTCGTAGCCGCGGCTTTTCAGATATTGCCGCTCATTCAACGATAGCCCTCTGCGCCTGTTCGCCCACCACAACACCGCTATGACGATCAAGACAATGAGAATGAAGGGTAGCATAGGCAACGAGAATGAGGAGTCAGAAGTCAGGAGTCAGGAGTCAGAATGAGCAAGGAAATCGGCGGCAGCGGGTATGCTTTTCGCGCCTTCCAAATTTATTCTGACTCCTGACTCCTGACTCCTGACTCCTAACGCTAATCATCCGTTCTTGCCGCGCTTCTTCGGCGTTTGCGGTTCGGGTTGTGAAGTCGGCGGACGCGATGACGGTGTACGCTCGACGTCGTGCGGCGGGCGCGGCGGGCGCGGCGTTTCGCCCGCGTCGTCCATCTTCGGCGCGGGGCGTGCGCCAGGGTCTTTCGGCGGCGTCTCGTCCTGCGCCGCGCTCTTGGCTTTGTCGGCCGTATCGTCGGTCCCCTTGGCGGTGCTCTCGGCCTCGGCGGCCGCGGCCTTGCGAATCGCGCTCTCGGCCTGGGCGCGCTTGGCGACGATCTCTCTATCCGGGCCAGGGGCTTTGGGGAACTTATCGTTCGGCTTGTCGGCGAGGAACTTCTCCATGAAGCTGATCCACATGGGCAAGGCCGCCACCGAGCCGGCTTCTTTATTGCCGAGCGATTTCTTCAAGCCGGGATAACCGATCCACACGCCCGCCGTGTACGATGGCGTATAGCCGATGAACCAGGCGTCGGTGAAGTCATTCACGGTTCCGGTCTTGCCGCAGATCATGCGTTTGCTTAATTCCTTGTTGCCCATGATCGAGCCGGCGGTGCCGCCGGTGACGACGCCGCGCATCATGTCCTGCATCTGCGCGGCGACGTAGGGCGAGATGACTTTGTACGTCTCTTCCTTAAACTGCCCGCCTTCGACCGGGTTGCCATCGGCGTTTGTGACCTGCTTGATGAGGTGCGGCTTGACCCGCGTGCCCATGTTCGAGAACGCCGAGTAGGCGCTCGTCATGTCGAGCAGCGGCTCTTCCGTCGCGCCGAGGGCCGACGGCAGCACGCGCTTCATCGGGTTGGGCAGGCCGAAGCGCTTGACTACCTCGGCGCCCTTCTCGACGCCGACGATTGACAGCAGCCGCACGGCGACGACGTTCAGCGATTGCTGCAAGGCGCTGCGCAGCGGCAGCATGCCGCCGCCCGCCGAGCCGTCATAATTCGTCGGCGACCACCCCGTCCCCGGATCAACGAACGCCCCGGCGCTCACCACCGTGTCGGGCGTGAAGCCTTCTTCGATGGCGGCGGTGTAGATGAATGGCTTGAAGGTCGAGCCGGTCTGCCGCTCGGCCTGCGTCGAGTTGTTGAACTTGCGGGTCGTGAAGTCATAGCCGCCGACCATCGCTTTGATGTCGCCGTTCTTGGAATCGATACAGACGAGCGCGCCGTCGACCGACGGCACCTGATCGAGATTCACCTCCATCGTCTTCTTATCGTTGTCCACCTTGACGACGCGGAAGACCGCCAGGTCGCCGCGCTTCAGCAAGCGCGAAGGCGGCGCGCCGGCCCACTTGGTGTTGGCTTCGGTGATGACCGCCTTGTAATCGCCGAAGCGGATGTCGGCAGTGGCCGCCGCCACATTCATCACCAGCCCGTAGAGGTATTCGCCGGCGACGTAATCGCCCAGCCAGTCGGCGTGCGTGTAGTGCGTCAGGTCGGTCGCCTGTTTGGTCTCCAGCACGTTGAGCAGCTTGCCGCGCCAGCGCTTGCCGTGACGGTCCTCGTAAGCGTTCAGCCCGCGGCGCACCGAGCGCATGGCTTCGCGCTGCGCTTTCGGGTCAATCGTCGTGTAAATGTTCAGGCCGCCGGTCTGCGTCTGGTAGGTGCCGAAGGTGTCTTCCATCTCCTGGCGGACTTCTTCGACGAAGTAGCCATAGATCGAGTTGTTGTTGGCTTGCTGCGGGTTGATGCTCAGATTGATCCGCGTCTGCCGCGAGCGGTTATATTCGTCGTCGTTGATGTAGCCTTCTTCGTGCATGCGGTAGAGCACGACGTTGCGGCGGTCGAGCGCGGCTTTCTCGTCACGCGTCGGCGAATAGTAGCTCGGCGCTTTCGGCAATCCGGCCAGCAGCGCACATTCTTCGAGGGTGCAATCCTTGAGCGACTTGGAGAAGTAATACTGCGCGCCGGCTTCGAACCCGTAAGCGCCGCCGCCCAGGAAGATCTGGTTGCAGTACATCTCCATGATCTGTTCTTTGGTGTAGTAACGCTCGATCTGCAACGACAGGAGAATCTCTTTGACCTTGCGAGTGTAGGTTTTTTCGGGCGACAAAAAGAGCGCGCGCGCCAGTTGTTGAGTCAGCGTCGAAGCGCCTTCGGCCTTGCGGCTCTTGACGACGTTTTTCAGAGCGGCGCTGACGATGCGGATCGGGTCAACGCCGATGTGCTGGAAGAAGCGATCATCTTCAATCGCCCAGATGGCGTTCTTCATGTTCTCGGGAATCTGCTCGTAGGTAATGGGGATGCGGCGTTCGAGCGAAAACTCGCCAACGACCGTCTTGCCATCATCGGCGAGCACGCGGGTCACCAGGTTCGGGCGATAGCTGGCGAGCGCCGCCACCTGCTGCGCCTCTTCGGTCATGCTGGCCTGGTAAGCGACCGTCGCGCCGAACATGATGCCGGCGATCACCGACAGCGTCAGCAACGCCAGAAAGGTGTAGCGGCGGAAGAAGTCTTGCAGCAGATTGGCCGAGCCGCCGCCCATGCCACGCAGGTTGAATTTATTGAATATCGCCATAATCACTCTCGCAGATAGTTGAAGATAGGAGCTTCGTGACCGTCTTATAAACTTACCGCACCGGCGCAGCCATTGTAAAGGGAAGGGACCCAGGGTCTATTCATTCTCCGGACTTGAACCGCCAAGACGCCAAGGACGCCAAGAGAACGCCGAGCTTTTCTTGGCGGTCTTGGCGTCTTGGCGGTTCATCCCCCAATGGTTATTCGAGAATGAATAGACCCTGACCAGGGGGCTAGGAGCTGGGGAAACTGCCTCCTGCCTCCTACTCTCTCTTGGCGCGGGGCGCGGCGCGGCGCGTCAGCTCGCTCGCGACCTCGCCGAGCTTCACGTCGCGCTCGACCATCAAGACCAGCAGGTGATAAAACAGGTCGGCCAGCTCCGAGATGATCTCGCGCGGCACTTTGTTCTTGGCGGCGATAATCACCTCGCCCGATTCTTCGGCGACTTTTTTGAGAATTTTATCGAGGCCGCTGTTAAACAGGTAGGTTGTGTACGAGCCTTCCGGTCGCTTGTCTTTGCGCTCGGCGATCAGCGCGTAAAGGTTATAAAGTCCCAATCCGAATTCCATCGAAGCGACGTCGACCAGCTCGACTTCCGACGACCGCCCGGCGTTAACGGATGCATTCATGAGGCTGACCGTTTCGCGCTCCCGGGCTTCACCGGTCTGCCGTTCAATCAAGACGATCAACGAGCCGCCGTCCGCGTCAACGCGCACGTCGAGCAGGCGGTAATCGCTCATGTTGGCGAGGGATTGCATGTCGCCGAGGAAGCGCGTCTCGCCGGTTTGCAGCGCCCGGGCCAGCCGCAGGTTATCAAGGTAGGCGAGGGCCACGACTTCGAGCGTCGCGGCATCCTGAACGATGGCCGGGATCAAGCCGCGCTCATCAAACTTCACATTATGAATCAACACGTCATCTGCCATGTCCGATTACTTTGTTCTTTCCAGCAGCTGGCGCACCAGGGCTTCGCGATCCTGGCGGCGGCGAATCTGCTGGCGGCGCTCCTGGCCTTCGGAGTCAATCCAGGTGATGCCGTCAATGATGACCAGATTCTGCACGCCATAGCGCATCGTGCGTCGCCGCTCGCTGAGGCGGCGGTCATTGCCCGACCTGCGCTCTTCGCCGTTCCAGTTCATCACTTATTCTCAGGCACCGACGGCTGCAAGCGCGGCTTGCTGAGGGCCGGCTGCGCGATCATGCGCGGCGCTCGGATCACCCCCATGCGGTCGATGTGCAGGTGAACGCCGGTGGCGTAGGTGTCGAGGGCGCGACCCAGTTGCGCCGAGCGCGCGTTGTGCGCCGCCACCCGCTCCCAGGTCGAGAAATCCTTGATGCGCAGGCCAAGCTCGTTGCCTTTGCCGACGATAAAGGCGACCTGCTCGCGCGTCAGGTCGCGGACGCGAATGTCATAGGCGCTGCCGCGCCCGTAGAGCCGGCGGTGCTCTTCGTGGTCGGCGCCCGTAAGCGTCATGTCGCGGTCATAGCGCTCGCGGAAAGCGGCGCGCAGCAGGCCGAAGCGCCGCTGAAATTCCGGGGCATTCATCGGCCCAAGCGGCAAGTCGTCGGCGGCGACTTCGGGCTCGTCCGTGACGGGCCGGCCTTCGTACTCTTGCGACTTCCAGAGCCGCGCCGTCTGGTCTGTGGCCGGCTGCGTTTCGTAGCGATAAATCTTCTCAATGATCTCCATCAATCCGGCGCGCAGTCGCGGGTCGCTGCGCACGTCTATGCCCTGCTCGAAGACATAATCGACCGCGCCGTCGAACTCGCGGCGGGCGCATTCGACGTTGCCCGCTGCCAGGCAGGCTTCGCCTTTGGCCATCTGCTGCCGCGCCGCGGTGAGTATCGCGTCCGCCCGTGAGTCGGGCGCGGCGCTCTGCGCGCGAGCCGGGGAAGCAGCGAAAATCAGTATGGAAGCAGCCAGGATAATTGCTCTATGCATGAAACCCAGATTCTACCCTTCTGTTACTCGAAAGCCGGCGCCAGCCGGATGCGTGGGGCGATGGCGCGGCGACAAAAATTCTATCAGAAGCCGGGAGGCGGTGGCAAAGTTTGCCTTCCGCCGGCTTGCTGCGGTATGGTGTTGGCGTCAAACGGGCGCCGGAGGTCGCGCCCGCTGCCGGCAGATTCAAGGGAGCACATTCCTATTTTCAATCTGCGATCCGCCAATCACAGAGAGCCAGGATGACTGTTAGCCTGAAGCCTGCTTCCGACGTAGCGGCGAACGAGGCCGACAACCTCTGTCGCTGGAATCGCCGCAACGCCAATCATTACGAGGTGTGGTTCCTGACGCTGAATCAGCGCGCCACGCGGCGGGGCTTCTGGTTCCGCTACTGCATCGAAGCGCCGCTCGACCACGAGCCGCGCGCCGCGCTCTGGGCGGCGGCGTTTGACCGCGCCAACTCCTCGGCCAACCTCGGACTGAAGCAAGAATATGCCATCGAGCATCTGACGGTCGCCGGGGACGAAGCCTTCCGGCTGCGCCTCGGCGACGGCGAATTCACCTGCTCGCAGGCACGGGGCCGCGTCGAACAGGCGGGCCGCTCTATCGCATGGGATTTGCGCTATCAACCGAACCCGCGCACTTATCATCACGTGCCGCCGATGCTGGTCAACCTCGTGCGGCCCTCGTCTTTTGTCTGCTCGCCGAACCTCGACACGCGCTTTACGGGGACGGTCACGATTGACGAGCGCGAGTTTGTCATCGAAGACGAGCCGGGCTGCCAGTCGCACCTCTGGGGCCGCAAGCATGTGGACGAGTGGGTTTGGGTTCACGCCAACGCCTTTGAAGGGCATGCGGGCACGGTCTTTGAAGGGCTGGCGGCGCGCCCGCGCCGCGCCGGCAAGACCTTGCCGCCGATGCAGTCTCTGTACCTGCGGCACCGCGGCCAGGAGCATCGGTTCACGCGACTGCGCCTGTCCGAGCAGTGGAAGCGCAGCCTGGGGATGGGCTACTGGTCATTTACCGCTTCAAACACGCGGCTGCACATCGAAGGCGTGGCGCAATGCCGCTTGCGCGACATGATTCAAGCCGAATACCGCGACCCTGACGGCGAGGCGCTCTACTGCATCAACAGCGAAGTGGCGAACTTGAAGATTCGCCTCTACCAGCGCGTGCGCGGCATTCGTTATCGCCACGTCGAAACGATCAACGCCCGCGCCACGGCGCACCTGGAGCACGCCGCGCGCCAGCTTGACGGCGGCGTGCTCCTGGCGTTTAAGTAGAGAAATACCTGGATGAGCAAATCAGACAATGTAGTTGTGCGGCTCGAAGAGTTGGAGCTAAAATTGCCACCGCACGTTCTGAGAGGTTTAAAATGGTGATCAAATGATTGACGTAAAAGAGGCAGTAGACATCGCTCTAGATTATCTGGGAAAGTTATATGATATGAGCACCCTTCAAGATATATTGCTTGAAGAGGTCGTGCTATCTGATGATGAGAAATTTTGGTATGTGACAATAGGGTTTTCCCGGCTAATATATTCAACAGACCCTATGGGGAAGCTTAGTGAAACAATTTGGAAGATTAGTGGATCAGGGGCTGGGCCCCAGAAATACCAAAGAGAGTACAAGGTATTTCAAATCGATTCAGCCACAGGCCAAGTTAAGTCTATGAAGATGCGAGCGGCATGATTGGCCATACTGAACAACTGATTGCGCGTTATTCACAGAAGGGACTGCTCATCGACACGAATATTCTGCTTTTGCTTTTTATCGGCAGTTACGACCAGAATCTGATCAGGAATTTTAAGCGGACTGTACAGTTTACAATTGAAGATTACGATCTTCTCGTCGTTCTCCTGCGCCCTTTCAATAAACTCGTCACAACCCCCAACATATTGACTGAGGTGACCAATCTCTCTGGCCAGCTTGGCGAGCCTGCAAGAAGCTCTTATTTTCGGACTTTTGCAGAAGGTATCAAACTTCTGGAGGAAGAGTACGTCGAGAGTCAGAAAATAGCCGGGCACGCTGAGTTTGTCAAAATAGGGCTGACCGATGTCGGAATATGGACAGTTTCTGAAGGCAATTATCTAGTCCTTACAGATGATTTTAAATTATCACAGTTGCTTGGCAGCAAGGGCGTTGATGTAATCAACTTCAATCATCTCCGTCCGCTCGGATGGACGTAACAGGAGAATCACTTTTCCAAACTATTTCAAAACATCTCGCGTCTTAGCTACTGAATGCGCGAAAACCGGCGAAGGAACCAGGGCAGCAAGTCGCGTAGGGGGCCTTCAAGGAGTAAGCTATTTAATCCGGGCGGTGCGTGATCGCGGGCAATCCATGCGCCGATTCCTTCATCAAATTAATTCGCAGCATCAGAGGACGTAAACCATGAAACCTGAAAAGAACTCATTGATACGAACTGCCGCGGGGTGGCGCGCGGCTTCAAGGCTGATGGCCATCGTGATGGCCGCAACCCTCGGCTTCGGCGCGCTGGCGCCGGCCTTTGGCGATAGCCGCGCGAAAGCCGCCAAGACGACGGCATTGACTGAAGATCAGAAGATCATTCACCTGCTCAACCGCATCGGCTTCGGCCCGCGTCCCGGCGATGTCGAGCGCGTCCGGCAGATCGGCATAGACAAGTTCATCGATCAGCAGCTTCACCCCGAACGGCTTGAGGACGCGGCGGTCGAGGCGCGGCTTAAGAATATTGAATCAATTCATATGGGACTGTCTGAGCTGGCCGAGAAATACCCGGAGCCCGGCATGATCGCCCGCGAGCTTGGCTTGAAGGGCAAGAATGCCGCGCCAAAGGCGATGCCTGCCCCGCAGGCGAGCCCGAACGGCGACAACGCGCCGGCCAATCAGGCCGCTGACGCGCAGCTCGATCTGAGCAAGCAAGAGAACCGGCAGATGGTCATGGAGTATTACCGCGAGCATGGCCTCAAGCCGCCGCAAGTGTTGCTGCAAGACCTGATGCAGCAGAAGCTGATCCGCGCCGTCTACAGCGAGCGCCAGTTGCAGGAAGTGATGGCCGACTTCTGGTACAACCACTTCAACATCTTCTGGCCGAAGGGCGCCGATAAGATACTGACCACCGATTTCGAGATGAGCGCCATTCGCCCGCACACCTTCGGCAAGTTCCAGGACTTGCTGCTGGCGACCGCGAAAAGCCCGGCGATGCTCTTCTATCTCGACAATTTTCAATCGAGCTCGCCCGACGCCAAGCTGCCCGGTCGCGCGGGAGCCGGCCAGCAAGGTCGTTTGCAGCGGGCGGCTCGGCTCGGCGGCTTCGGCCAGCCGAATAGCCCGTCGGGCCAGATGAGCCCGGAGCAACAGCAGCGCCGCGCCCAGGCGGCGCAGCAGTTCGCCAAGCGCAAGCCCGGCATCAACGAGAACTATGCGCGCGAATTGATGGAGCTGCACACGCTCGGCGTCGAAGGGGGCTACACGCAGAAAGACGTGCAGGAAGTGGCGCGCTGCCTGACCGGCTGGACGATTGTGCAACCGCGTCGCGGCGGCGGCTTCGTCTTCCGCCCGTTCATGCATGACGACGGCGAAAAGATGGTGCTCGGCCACAAGATTCCTGCCGGCGGCGGCATCAAAGACGGCGAGATGGTGATTGACATTCTGGCGCATCATCCCAGCACCGCGAAATTCATCTCGACCAAGCTGGTGCGGCGCTTCGTCAGCGACACGCCGCCGCCGGCGCTCGTGGATCGCGTCGCGCAAGTTTATCTGAAGAGCGACGGCGACATCCGCGAAATGCTGCGCGCCATCTTCACGTCGCCGGAGTTCTACGCGAAAGAGGCATACCGCGCCAAGATCAAATCGCCGTTCGAGCTGGCGGTGTCGGCGATCCGCGCCGTCGGCGGCGAGATGAACAACCCGATGATGGTGACGCAGTTCATCTCGAAGATGGGCCAGCCGCTCTATCGCTACCAGCCGCCGACCGGCTACCCGGACAAAGCCGAGCAGTGGGTCAACACCGGCGCGCTGCTTGAGCGTTTGAACTTCGGCCTGGCGCTGAGCGCGAATAAGCTCCGGGGCACGACCGTTGATCTCAAGCGTATCGCGCCCGAGACGGCAGGCAAGGACACGACGCAGACGCTCGATCAAGCCATCGCCCTGTTGCTCAACAAGGACGTGTCGCCGCAGACGCGCGCCGTGCTCGAGAAGCAGATGACCGAAGGCGTGCCCGTCAAAGGCGAGTTTGTGCCGGAGCGCAAGCCGAACGACGCGATGATGGCCGAGACCGGCGAGGCGCTTCTGGCTGACGGCTCGATGCCGCAGCGGCCGGGCAAAGGCGACAAGGTCGCTAAGTACGATTTCCCGCGAGGGCGCGAGAACCGGCAGGCATTTCGCAATGAGCCGCTGGCGGTGCTAACGCCGCGAGAGCAGGAGATCGCCAAAGTCTTCGGCCTGGTGCTCGGCTCGCCGGAGTTTCAAAGAAGGTAAACAGTGACAAGTGACGAGTGACAAGAGGGACAGTGGAAGGCGTGGTCTTGTCACTCGTCACCCAGGAGTAAAGCTATGTCAGTAACACGGAGATTCTTCTTAAAGTCATCGAGTCTGGCGATGGTCAGTCTGGCGGCGGCCCCGTCTTTTCTGAAGCGCACGGCGCTTGGCCAGACGCTTGCCGGCAGCGGCAAAGACCGCCCGATCATCATCGCTATCTTTCAGCGCGGCGCGATGGATGGCATCTCGGCGGTGGTGCCCTTCGGCGATAAGAATTACTACAGCGTGCGCCCGAACATTGCCGTCCCGCAGCCCAAGAGCGGCAGCACTGATACGGCGATTGATCTGGACGGCTACTTCGGCTTGCACCCGGCGCTGGCGCCCTTCAAGCCGCTCTACGCCGCCGGCCAGTTGGCGATCATTCACGCCGTCGGCTCGCCTGATAACACGCGCTCGCACTTCGATGCGCAGGATTACATGGAATCGGCGACGCCGGGCAACAAAGGGACATCAGACGGCTGGCTGAACCGCTACTTGCAGGCCAAGCGCGACCCGAAGGCGACGCCGTTCCGCGCCGTGTCGCTGACCGCCAATTTGCCGCGCACGTTGCTGGGTAACGCGCCGGCCATCGCCATGACCAACATCGGCGACTTCGGCGTTCGCGCAGGGCAGGGCAACGGGCAGGTCGCCAAAGGCTTTGAAGAGCTCTACGCGCAGAACATGAGCGACGTGTTGCACGGCACCGGCAAAGAGGCATTTGAAGCGGTGAAGATGTTGAAGAAGGCGAACCCGCAGCAGTACCAGCCGGCCAGCGGTGCCAGCTATCCGCGCTCGCCGTTCGGTCAGGCGTTGCTGCAAATCGCCCAGTTGATCAAATCCGACATCGGCGTCGAAGTCGCTTTCACGGATGTCGGCGGCTGGGACACCCACGCCAATCAAGGCAATGCGCGCGGCCAGCTCGCCAATCGCTTGCAGGATTTTGGCCAGGGCATCGCGGCGCTTTATCAAGACCTCGGCGACCGTATGCGCAATGTGGTGATTCTGACGATGACCGAGTTTGGACGCACCATTCGGCAGAACGGCTCGGGCGGCACCGACCACGGCCACGCCAGCGTCGCTTTCGCGCTCGGCGGCGCGGTCAAGGGCGGCAAGGTGTATGGCGAATGGCCCGGCCTTGCGACCGAGCAGTTATACGAAGGCCGCGACCTGCGATTGACGACAGACTTCCGCGACGTCTTCGCCGAGGTTGCCGCGCGTCACATGGGCGCGACCAATCTGGACGCGATCTTCCCTGGCTACAAACCGAATCCGGCGAGCTTCAAGGGATTGATCCGCGGCTAAGTTGATTCGTGTTGTGTTGGAAACCGCCCAGCTCCGTAGGAGCGCAATGTTTATAGCTAGAGGTAAGTAGTTGGAGCAAGCTCCGTAGGAGCGTAATGTCAGCATTGCGCTCCTACGGAGCTTGCTGACATTACTCATCACTTTCTATAAACATTGCGCTCCTACGGCACTGATGTAAGAACCCCTCCAAGGCGTAACAATGAATAACCGAATTTTGCCCCTCGCGCTGGCCGCCTTTCTAGTTGTCGTCGCACGTGCCGGCAGCGCCGCCGCACAGCCGCCGACAGAGCAAGATGGCATTAAGCTCAAAGCCACGCTCGTCAGCGTGCCGGTGATCGTCAGCGACCGCAACGGGCGCTACCTGAGCGGCCTGCGCGCCGAAGATTTCACGCTCTACAGCGATCACGTCAAACAACCCATCGCCGTCTTTGAAGCCACAGAAGAGCCGCTCAATGTCGCTTTGCTGCTCGACACCAGTCTTAGCACCCGCGATGTGCTGGGCGACATTAAGGACGCCGCCCTGAGTTTCATCAAGCGGCTGCGTCCGCAAGACCGGGCGGTGATCGTGAGCTTCGACTATGACGTTCACCTGTTGAGTCCGCTCACCGCCGACCGCCGGGCGCTGGAGCAGGCGGTCAAGCGCGCAGAGATTGGCGCGTACGCCGGCACAGTGCTGCGCGATGCCGTCATTAAAGCGGCGAATGATTCGCTGCGCCACGTCGAAGGGCGCAAAGCCATTGTCTTGCTGACGGACGGGAAGGATCACGGCAGCGCAGTCAGCGAGGTCGAATCGCTCGAAGCGGCGCAGGAATCGGGCGCGATGATCTACACCATCTTTTATCGCACGGGGTTCGCGCCGCGTTTCGACAATCGGCGGGGCGGCTTCGGGCGGGGCGGCTTCGGGCGGCGTGGCGGCATCTTCGGGGACTCGCTGCCGCGCCGCGGCCCGAACAACGAGCGCCGCGAGCGCCGCCGCGAGCGCGCCGAGCGCAATAACGAGCAGGCGGCGGATTATCTAGGCCAGCTCGCCGACGCCTCAGCCGGTCGCTTTTACAGCGGCGAAGTGACCGACCTCAAGAAGACCTTCGACCTGATCGCCGATGAGCTGCGCCACCAGTACCGCCTCGGCTTTTATCCGAGCGGCGAGCCGGCAGGCGCTGCGGTTCATCGTTTGACCGTTCAGGTCGCTCACCCCGACGCGGTCGTGCGCGCGCGCCGCACTTACCATGCAACGCCGTCGCAATGACCTTCACGCCGGCGGCGATTAGCGCGCCGCCGTCCAGAACTCCCATGCGGCGCGAGCGATACCGGCGATCACGCCTTCACGCGTCGCTTCGTCTGCCGGCGAATCGGAAACGAAGACGGCGACGGCCAGGTGCCGACCATCCGGCAGCGTAATGATCCCGATATCGTTGGTGGTGCGCGTCAAGCCTCTGTGGGTGCCCGAAGTGCCGGTCTTATGGGCGACGACGGTGCCGGCGGGTAACTGGCCCTTGATGCGGCGGGCGCTGGTCGGCGTTTCCGTCATCCATTGCAGCAGTCGCGCGCGGCTGGCCGCAGACACGCCGCGCCCTTCGTGCAGCGCGCGCAGCAAAGCGACCGCCGCCTCAGGCTGCGCCCAGTTGCGATACTGCACCATCTCGTTTTGCGACATCGCGTTTTCGGTCGTCTCGACGTTGATGCCGTTGACGCCGAGGCCGCGCAGATAGCGGTTGACGACTGCCGTGCCGCCGACAACACGCAGCAGCACGTCGCAGGCGGTGCCGTCACTCTCGGACACGTTGAGGCGCAACAGCTCGTTGAGGCTCAAGTCCACGCCATTCGGGTGACGGTCACGAACCGGGCTGTGCGCGCCGCTCGGCACCATATCGCTGCGTCGCACGCGAATCATTTGCCCCAGCTTCAGCGTGCCGCGATCCACCTGATCGAGCACCGCCATGCCGATGGGCAGCTTGTAGACGCTCTGCATGGGAAAGCGCTCGCCGCCTTGCAGCGACAGCGATTCGCCCGTTTCAAGCAAGGTGATCGCGACGCCGACGCGCCCACGAGCGTTGCGGGCGAGCTGCTCGATTCTGCCGCGCAGGCTCTCTGTCGAAGGCGACTGTGCTTGAACAGTCATCGCGCACAAGGCGAGCGTCAAAGACAGGCGTAAATAGTTTTTCAGCATAGCGCCTATGATAGCGCAAAGCTGCGGCAGGTTGCCTGGCTCAGTCTTTATAGAGCGTGTCTGAAAAGTCAGCTCCGTTAGGAGCGTGATGTTTATAGTCACGGGTCGGTTTATTCATCAAGCCCCGTAGGGGCGCAATGTCAACATTGCGCCCCTACGGGGCTTGTTTCTTTTTCATGCCTGTCACTATAAACATCGCGTCCCTACGGGACTTTTCAGACACGCTCTATAGTTTCCTGACCCCATGCCGAATGTGGCTTCGTGCTTTAACGCAGAGCTTGCTCATCACTCATTACTTCTTCTCGCCCATCACCGTCTTATCACCTGTTACTTGTCACTTCCGATAGGCTATACTGATTGCAGTTGTTATGAAGACTCCTCAAGTAAAGATTCGCTGGTTCACCTGCGCGCTGTTGCTGTTGCTGATTGCCGGCGTCGCCCTGTCGCAGAGCGGACGCCGATTGCCACCGGCTAATCCGCAGTCTTCCAACTCCGGCCAGGACGATTCGATCAAGCTGCGCGCTGACGAAGTCTTGCTCAACGTCACGGTCACGGATCCCTATGGCCGGCAGGCAACCGATCTGGCGAAGGATAATTTCATCATCGCCGAAGACGGCCAGCGGCAAGACATCGCCAGCTTTCTAATCAGCAGCGTGCCCGTCAACGTCGTCCTGATGCTCGACGCTTCGGGGTCCGTGGCCGGCGCCATCTCGTCGTTGCGCGAGGCGGCAGTGAACTTTCTCGATAAGCTCGGCCCGGAAGACAAGGTCTCGGTCATCGAGTTTCATAGCAACGTCGAGCTGATCCAGGACTGGACGGCGAAGGCCGAAGACGTGCGCCACGCGCTATCGTGGCGCTTCAAGCCCGGCATGGTGCGCACCGCCGAGGGCAACACTCAGTATGGCAGCACGGCGCTCTTCGACGCCGTCTACTCGACGGCGGACGAACAACTCGCCAAAGTCCAGGGGCGCAAGGCGATCATCCTGCTCACCGACGGCGACGACACGTCGAGCAAGATCACTTACCAGCAGTCGCTCGACGCGGTCATCCGTTCGGGCGCGGTCGTCTACGTCGTCAGCAAAGCGCGGCAGTTCATCAACGAGATTCGCAGCCAGTACGGCGGCAAAATGGGGCGCGTCTTCGGCACGGGCCGAACCGCCGACCGCGTCATCTCGGAGTTCGAGAATGCCGAGCGCTTGATGACCGATCTGGCGACGCGCACCGGCGGCAGAATCTTTTCGCCGTCGCGCGACGACGAGATGAAAGAGATGTATGGGCAGGTGGCGCACGAGTTGAAGAATCAGTACATCCTCACCTATGTCTCGAAGAACGAGCAGCGCGACGGGCGCTTGCGCCACGTCAAAGTCTTCCTGACGCGCGCCGGCTACGACGCGCGCACCCGCGACAGTTATTACGCTCCGAATAAGTAATCTGCTGTATTAGACCTGTGGCGCAAGGCGGTTAGCTTGCGCTAGGCGATGCGCAAGCTAACCGCCTTGCGCCACACCCGCCTGAAATAGCGGAAGGCAGATGGTTGATAGAACAGGCGCGTAAGCGAATCGCCTGACCCACCAATCATCTGCCTTCCGCCACTTAAGGCGCTGCCGGTTGGCAACTGGTCGCGTTATTTCTCGCCGGTCGCTGTTTTTGAGGCGTCGGCCTTCTTACGGGTGCGTTTCGGTTTTTCCGTCGCGTCGGCGGTCTTCTTGGCGGCGACTCGGCGCGGCGCCGACTTGGGGGCCGCGTCGTTGCCGGACTTGCCGGCTCGGGTCGAGGGCGATTTCGTCGCCGACCGCGTGCGCGTCTTCTCCCGCTCCGCAAGCGGTGCGCTGCCGCCGATCTCCGGGGCTAGCTCCATGCCAGCCGGTTCGGTTGCCGACCACGCGCCGATGCTGGTTTCAGGGTCGGCGGCCGCCTGCGCATCACTCGCCAGCTCAACGCCGGCAACCGTCTCAGGCGATGACGGCTGCGGCTCTTCGGCGGCGCGGCGATTCTCTTCGTCGATCAAAAACTCCAGCACTTCGGATTCGGCGCGGAACCAGTCGGTCGCCGGATTGCCCGGCTCGCCGCCGCGCATCTGGTAAATCTCGAAAGCCCGCATGCGGATCATCAATTGCACTTCGGGATCGGCCAACAATTTTTCTCTTAACGCGTCTGTACTTTCTCTGCTCATGGTGTGTCCTTTCAAACGGCGTACTGCGAATAAAGAAAGAGTCCTCCCTTGTCAACGTTTGTCCACTCAGTCAAAGCCAAGGAGTTTACTAGATAGATTCCGCCCTCCGCAATCCGTGGAAAACCCGCAAGCGGTGAGCGCGATATTCCGGCTGGGCGTCGCCGATTTAGGTCGAGGATGACGTGCCTCTGGCGCGATCCTTGTCGCCGCTCTCTTTGGGCCGCCAGCGCAGCACAGGCTTGCGCGCCGCGGCGACTTCATCCAGGCGGCCGACTTTCGTCGAATGCGGTGCCTGTTTGAGGATGTCGGGATCTTCCGCCGCCTCCTCATCTATGGCGCGCATGGCTTCGATGAACAGATCGAGCTCCTGGCGGCTTTCGGTCTCGGTCGGCTCGACCATCAGCGCGCCGGGCACGACCAGCGGGAATGACATGGTCGGCGGGTAGAAGCCATAATCGATCAGGCGCTTGGCGATATCTATGTTGCGCACGCCATGCTTCTGTTGCTGCTTGTCGGAAAAGATCACTTCGTGCATGACGCGTCCCGGATACGGGATGTCGTAGACCTCTTTCAACTGCTCGGCAATGTAGTTGGCGTTGAGCACGGCGGTTTCCGTCGCTTCGCGCAAGCCCGTATCGCCGTGTGTCAGCATGTAGCTCAAGGCCCGCACCAGCACGCCATAGTTGCCGAAGAAGGCGCGCACCCGGCCAATCGATTTCGGGCGGTCGTAGTCGAGCGTCAGCTCGTTCGAGGCGCTGCGGTTGACGCGCGGGAAGGGAAGGTAAGGCTCAAGCTCGGCGATTGCGGCCACAGGCCCCGCGCCCGGCCCGCCGCCGCCATGCGGCGTCGAGAAGGTTTTATGCAGGTTGATGTGCATGACATCAATGCCGAAGTCCGCGGGCCTGGCTACCCCGACCAGCGCATTCATATTGGCGCCGTCCATGTAGACATAGCCGCCGCCTTCGTGGAGGATGCGGCAAATCTCTTCGATGTTGCGCTCGAACTTGCCGAGCGTGTTCGGGTTGGTGAGCATGAAGGCGGCGACATCCTCGCTCATGATGCGACGCAAGGCGTCGATGTCGGTGCCGCCGTCGGCTAAGGTCGGCACGGTTTCGACCGTGTAGCCACAGATGACCGCCGAGGCCGGGTTGGTGCCGTGCGCCGAGTCGGGGATCAAGACTTTCTTGCGCGGGTTGCCGCGCTCGGTGAGCGCCGCGCGAACCATCATGATGCCGGTCATCTCGCCCTGCGCCCCGGCTGCCGGTTGCGTCGTCACCGCCGGCAAGCCGGTGATCTTCGCCAGACAGTCTTCGAGCCGCGCGATGATCTCAAGCGCGCCCTGCGCAAGCGGTGCAGGCACCAGCGGGTGCAGCCGGGCGATGCCTTCGATGCGCGCCACCGCTTCGTTGATGCGCGGGTTGTATTTCATCGTGCAGGAGCCGAGCGGGTAGAGACCGTGGTCTATGCAATAGTTCCACGTCGACAACCGCGTAAAGTGACGAATCACGTCGACTTCAGAAAGCTCGGGCATGCCTTCGAGATCGTCGTCGCGCAGCAGGCGCGCGTCCATCATCTCGCTGGCTTCCACCTCCGGCACGTCGAGCGCCGGGATCGAATAACCAATGCGACCGGGGCGCGAGGTTTCAAAAAGGAGCCCTTCTTTCTGAACGACGTGCGTAGCTGCTTTTTTGATTCTGCTCTTGTCCATCTGTTCACTAAACCTCGGCGAGCGCCGCGACCAGTTGATCAATGGCTGGACGCCGCGCCGTTTCGGTGACGCACACCAGCAGCGCGTCTTTCATCTCCGGGTAATACTCGTCGAGCGCCACCCCGCCAATGATCTGACGGTCGAGCAGCGCGCCCACCACTTCGCTTGCAGGCTTCGGTGTCGTGACGACAAACTCGTTGAAGAACGGCGCGCTGAAACGCAAGCCGTAGCCGTCGAGCCTGGCGATCTCCTGAGCCGCATAGTGCGCCTTTTGCAAGTTCTGATGCGCGACTTCGCGCACGCCGCGCCGCCCCAGCGTCGCCATATAGACGGTCGCCATCAGCGCGAACAGCCCTTGATTGGTGCAGATGTTGGAAGTCGCTTTCTCGCGGCGGATGTGCTGCTCGCGCGTCGACAGCGTCAGCACGTAGCCGCGCCGCCCATCGTGGTCATAGGCTTCGCCGGCCAGGCGGCCGGGCATCTGGCGCAAGAACTTTTCATTCGTCGCAAACAATCCGCAGTAAGGGCCGCCGAAACTGAGCGGGATGCCGAACGATTGCGCCTCGCCGACGACGATGTCAGCGCCGCACGCGCCGGGCGGTTTCAACGCGCCCAGGCTCATCGCTTCGCTGAAGGCAACGATGAACAGCGCCCCGGCCTGGTGCGCCGCGTCGGCGATGGCTTGCAGGTCTTCGACGCAGCCGAAGAAGTTCGGCGATTGCACGACGACCGCCGCCGTCTCTTTGTCAATTTGCAGAGCGTTCAAATCCAACGTGCCGGCTTCGGTGTGCGGCGCGAAGTCGAGCTTGAGGCCGAGCTGTCGCGTATAGCTTTCGGTGACTTCGCGGTACTGCGGGTGCAGTGTGTCGGCAATGATGAAACGGTTGCGGCGGGTGACGCGGTTAGCCATCATCACGGCTTCGGCCACGCCCGTCGAGCCGTCGTAGAGCGAAGCGTTCGCCACATCCATGCCGGTCAACTGGCAGACCATGGTTTGAAACTCGAAGATGTATTGCAGCGTCCCCTGGCTCAGCTCCGGCTGATATGGCGTGTAAGCGGTAAAGAATTCGGCGCGCGAGATCAGCGGATCAACGATGACCGGGATGAAGTGCGAATAGGCGCCCGCGCCCAGGAAGGATTGATACGAGCTGGCATTGCGCGCCGCCAGCTCGCGAAAGTAGGCAATCAGGTCCGGCTCGCTCATTGCCGGGCCGATGCCGAGCGCGTCGTTCAGTCGCAGGTTTTCGGGGATTTGCTCAAAGAGTTCTTCGATGCGCTCACACCCGAGCTGTTCGAGCATGGCGCGCCGCTCGTCGGGCGAGTTCGGGATATACCGCATTCGTGCTTACTCCGAGGTTTCTTCCTTGATGTAATCTTCGTACTCGGCGGCGGTCAACAAGGCATCGAGCTGCGACGGGTTGTCGGGCTTGATGGCGATCATCCAGCCGTCGCCGTACGGGTCGGCGTTCACTTTTTCGGGCGCGTCGTTGAGCGCGCCGTTGACTTCGACGACGACGCCGCTGACGGGCATGTAAATCTCGCTCACGGCCTTGACGCTTTCGACCGAGCCGAAAGGCTCGCCGGCCTCGAACTTATCGTCCACACGCGGCAGCTCAACATAGACCACGTCGCCGAGTTGTTGCTGCGCGTGGTCGGTGATGCCAACGGTTGCCCGCTCGGCGGCGGCGCGAACCCATTCATGGTCTTTCGTGTAGCTTAGGTCTTCAGGGGTGTTTGCCATCTTTATCTCCGAAACCAGTTATCAGTTATCAGTTGCCAGTTGTCGGTTGTTCTTTGCTCTTTTCTGGCAGCTGACAACTGGTAACTGATAACTCAATCAAATCGTCTTTCCCGTTTGTAGAAGGGAGTTTCAACGACGCGGGCAGGGATTTCGCGCCCGCGAATCACGACGGAAAACTCGGTGCCGACGCCCGCGTGCTCGATGGGAAGATAGAGCATGCCGATGTTCTTTTTCAGAAACGGCGCGGGACTGCCCGAAGCGACGGTGCCGACCGGCTGGCCGTTGAGGACCGCCGGATAGCCGTCGCGCGCCGGCGCTCGGTCGAGCATTTCAAAGCCGACCAGCTTGCGTTGCAGGCCGTCGGCCTTCTGTTTCTGCAACACCTCGCGCCCGATGAAGTCGCCTTTGTTGAGCTTGACGACCCAGCCGAGCCCGGCTTCAAGCGGCGTCGTCGTCTGATCCATGTCATTGCCGTAAAGGCGGAAAGCGGCTTCCAGGCGCAGGGTGTTGCGCGCCGCCAGGCCGCAGGGGATCAAGCCGTCTTCATGGCCAGTGACCAGCAGCCGGTTCCAGATGTGCCGAGCGTCCGCCGCGGGGCAGAGAATCTCGAAGCCGTCTTCGCCGGTGTAGCCGGTGCGCGAGACGCGACAGCTGATGCCGTCAACCGCAAGCTGCTGTGACCAGTAATACGGGATGCGGTCGAGCATGTGATCACAGATACATTGCAGAATGCGCTCGGAGCGCGGGCCTTGCAGGGCAAGCAGCGCGAAGGCGGCGCTGGTGTTCATCACTTCGACGTCGAAGCCGGCTGCGTGCTCGGCGATCCAGGCGAAATCGGCGTCGGTGCCGCCGGCGTTGACGACGAGCAAATAGTAATGCTCGTTGATGCGGTAGACCAGCAGGTCGTCAATGACGCCGCCCTGCTCGTTGATCATCGTCGAATACTGTACCTGGTTATCCTGGAGCTTGGCGGCATCGTTGGTCGTGATCCGCTGGACGAGGGCGAGCGCCTGTTCGCCGCGCACTTCGATTTCGCCCATGTGCGAAACGTCGAAGAGGCCGGCTGCCTGGCGCACGGCCAGATGCTCAGGGATCGGCCCGCTGTACTGCACCGGCATGTCCCAGCCGGCGAATTCGACCATGCGCGCGCCAAGCAAGACGTGTGAATCATGTAGCGGTGTGCGCTTGAGCATTGTAGTTCCCAATTATCGAGATTAACTGCCGCGCCGAAAACTCGCAAGCTACCACAGCCATTTTTGCAGAGTCAAGGCAGCCTCCAAAACGGTGAACGATGAATTAAAGAGACCAGTCCCCTTGCGATGGGCGCTCGCTCCGGCAGTTCATCATTCATCATTCATCATTCATCAATTCCGTCAGCCCCTTTCCTTGCGCGCATGGCGGGTTTCTGGGAAACTTTCAAGCTTGCTGCCGCGCCTTAGAAGCGTAAATCTTTGACCGGGTGATAAGCTATGCAGACGCTTGCGCAACTGGCGCAGATCATCAAGGCCGACCTCCTCGGCGACCCGCGGGCGGTCGTCCGCCGCGCGCACTCCTTCGAGCAGGCCGAAGCCGGCGACATTACCTTTGCTGCCGATGCCGCTTATCGCGCCCGCGTCAACGAGTGCCGCGCCACGGCCATCATTGTCGCGGAAGCCGTTCCCGGCGCGACCGCCAACTTGCTGGTCGCGCGCAGCCCCAAACTCGCCTTCGCCCGCGCCATCCATGCGCTGCACGCCGTCGCCTATCAGCCGCTCGGCGTTAGTGACGATCTTGTCGTCGGCGAAGGGACGGCGCTAGGCGAAGACCTCTCGATTCATGCGCGCGTCACCATCGGCAAGCACTGTCGCATCGGCGACCGCGTGACGTTGCACCCCGGCGTCGTCATCGGCAATGAATGTCATGTCGGCGACGACGCGGTGATCTATGCGAACGCCGCCATCTATGAGCGCACAGAGATCGGCAGTCGCGTGATCATTCATGCCGGCGCGGTGATCGGCGCCGAAGGCTTCGGCTTCGTGCCTGATGAAGAGGGCCGCCAGGTGAAACTCTTACAGCTCGGTCGCGTGCGCATCGAAGACGATTGTGAGATCGGCGCCAATTGCACGATTGATCGCGGCGGCTTCGAAGACACCGTGCTGCGGCGCGGCGTCAAGCTCGACAACCTGATTCAAGTCGGCCACAACTGCGAGCTTGGCGAAGACACAGTGGTCGCGGCGCAGGCGGGCTTTTCGGGTGGCACGAGAATCGGGCGCGGCTGCGTGATCGCCGGGCAGGTCGGCACGGTCGAGCATGTCAGGATCGGCGACGGCGCGACGATCACCGCGCGCGCCGTCGTCACCAAGAGCGTGCGCGCCGGCGCATTGATGGGCGGCATGATCCCGGCTCAGGAGTACAATGCGTGGCGCCGCCGGCATGCGCTATACTCAAGGTTGCCCGAGCTGGCCGACCGCGTGAAGCTACTGGAAGCCATCATCCGCGACGCGGGCTTTGATTTAGAGGCCGGCCATGATCTAAGCGCTGAATGATCGAAGGAGGCTATGGAAACCTTACTCGACATCACACAGATTCAGGCAATCCTGCCGCACCGCTACCCCTTCCTGCTCGTTGATCGCATCATCGAATATGAGCCGCACAAGCGCGTCGTCGGCATCAAAAACGTCACGCTCAACGAGCCATTCTTCCAAGGCCACTTCCCCGGCGCGCCCGTCATGCCCGGCGTCTTGATCGTCGAAGCGATGGCGCAGACTGCGGGCGTGCTGATGCTGGCTTCACTGCCCGACCGCGAGACCAAGCTCGTCTTCTTCACCGGCATTGATAACGCCAAGTTCCGCCGCCCCGTCGTCCCCGGCGACCAGTTGCGCATGGAGCTAACTGTCCTGCGCCTGCGCCCGCGCTACATCCGGCTGCGCGGCGAAGCCTACGTTGACTCGCAACTGGTGGCCGAAGCCGAGATTGCTTCGTCGCTGGTTGACCGCAGCCTGATCGAGCGCGGCAGCGAGATTAATCACGCCGCCTTCAAGCCCGTCGAGCAATGATCGAGATGAATGAGCCCGCGAGCATCCACCCGACGGCCATCATCAGCCCGCAAGCCGAGATCGGCAAAGAGGTATCTATCGGCCCTTACTCGATCATCGGTGATAGCGTCATCCTCCACGATGGCGTCCGCGTCGGCAGTCATTGCGTCATCGAAGGCCCTTCGGAATTCGGCAGCGGCACGCTCTTTTTTCCGTTCGTGTCGGCGGGCCAGGCCCCGCACGATTTGAAGTACAAAGGCGAGCCGAGCCGCCTGGTTGTCGGCGAGCGCAACGTCTTCCGCGAATTCACCACCATCCACCGCGGCACCGAGGGCGGCGGCAACCTGACGACGATTGGCTCGGACAATCTCTTTATGGCGCAAGCGCACGTCGCCCACGATTGCCACATCGGCAATCACGTGATCTTCTCGAACTCGGCGGCGCTTGCCGGCCACGTCGTCGTCGAAGACCACGCGACACTGGGTGCGTTCTCCGGCGTGCATCAGTTCTGTCGCGTCGGCAAGTATGCCTTCATCGGCGCGTCGGCGGTGGTCGTCAAAGACGCGCTGCCGTTTGCGCGCAGCGCCGGCAATCACGCGCGCTGTTACGGCCCGAACACCATCGGTCTCAAGCGCCAGGGCTTCTCATCCGAAGTCATCCGCCGCATAGACCATGCCTTTCATCTGCTGCTTGCGGCAAAGCTCAACACGACGCAGGCCGTAGAGCGCATCAAGGCAGAGCTGAACGGTCACGCGGAGATCGATTACCTGGTCCAGTTCATCGAATCGTCGGAGCGCGGAGTCACCAAGTGAGCGTCTTGATATTGAGCCAGATGGAAGTCGAGCGCCTTTTGCCGATGGCCGAATGCCTCGCGCTGATGCGTGATGCGCTGCGGTCGTTGGCGGCTGGCGAGCTGACGCAGCCGTTGCGCATGGTCATCTCGCCGCCGGGCGCAAAGGGATTGCTGGGTTTGATGCCGGCCCATCAAGCGGGCGAGCGCGCCGCTTATGGCGTGAAAGTAATCGGCGTATTCCCTGATAATCCGGCGCGCGGGCTGGATGCGCATCAGGGCAGCGTGCTGCTTCTGAGCGGCGAGACCGGCCAGTTGCTGGCGCTGATGAATGCCTCGGCGGTGACGGCGATTCGCACCGCCGCCGTCTCGGGCGTCGCGACCGAGCTGCTGGCGCGCGAAGATGCCGGCGACCTGGCGATCATCGGCTCAGGCGTACAGGCTCACACCCATCTCGAAGCGATGGCCTGTGCGCGGCCCATCCGGCGTGTGCGAGTGGCGAGCCGCCGCCTCGAACATGCCCGGCGCTTTGTCGAATCGGTCACGCCGCGTTATGCCTTCCCGATTGAGGCGGTTGAGTCGGTAGAAGCGGCGGTGCGCGGCGCAGACTTGATCGTCACCGCGACTTCGTCACGCGAGCCGGTCATCCAGCGCGAATGGATCGCGCCCGGTGCCCACCTGAACGTCGTCGGCGCGAGCATCGCGGCAGCCCGCGAAGTCGACAGCGCCACGATGGCCGCCGCCAGCCTTTTCGTAGACCGGCGCGAATCAACGCTCAATGAAAGTGGCGATTACCTGATTGCATTGCGCGAAGGCGCTATCGGCACGGATCACATTCGCGCAGAGCTTGGCGAGCTTTTGCTCGCAGGCAAGCCGGGCCGCACATCAGCCGAAGAGATCACGTTGTTCAAATCGCTCGGCCTGGCCGTCGAAGACCTCGCTTCAGCCGAGTACCTTTATCAAAAGGCGAAAGCCCGGCAAGCGGGCACCTGGGTGGAGTACTGAAAGACAAGAAGTCAGGAGTCAGGAGTCAGAAGTCAGAATGGAAAAGGAAGGGGAGCCTAAAAGATAGAATAGAAGCGGCGGCGGACAAGCGTACTGGCTGCCGCCGACTTCCTTGTTCATTCTGACTCCTGACTCCTGACTCCTGACTCCCTTCCTCTTATGAAATACGGATTGATAGCCGGCAATGGGCGCTTCCCTTTCCTCGTGCTGGACGGCGCGCGGCGTCGCGGCGTTGAGATGGTTGTCGCCGCCATCAAAGAAGAGACCGAGCCGGAAATCGCCGGGCAGGCGGCGCGCGTCGAGTGGGTCGGCGTCGGCCAGCTTGGCAAACTGATTCGCTTCTTCAAGAGTGAATCGGTCACCCATGCGCTCATGGCCGGACAGGTCAAGCACCATCAAATCTTTCGCCTCAACGCTCTGCCCGATCTGCGCATGGTGCGGGTGCTGGCGCGGCTGCCCGGCAAAAACACCGACAGCTTGATCGGCGCGGTCGCCGACGAGCTGGCGCGCGAAGGCATCACCCTGGTTGACTCGACGACGTTTCTCGAAGACGCGCTCGCCGAGGCCGGCGTGATGACGCGCCGCGCGCCGAGCAAAACGGAGCGCGCCGACATCGAATTCGGCTTGAAGATTGCCCGCGAGATCGCCCGCCTCGACCTCGGGCAGACCATTGCCGTCAAGGATGGCGCCGTCGTCGCCATCGAAGCGATGGAAGGCACTGACGCCGTCATCGAGCGCGCCGGCCAGATCACTCACGGCCGCCCCTTCGTCGTCATCAAAGTCGCCAAGCCCGATCAGGACATGCGCTTTGATGTGCCGGTTGTCGGCCCGCCAACCATCGAGGCGATGCGGCGTGCCGGCGCCACCGCGCTTCACGTCACGCCGCAAAAGACTTTGCTGTTCGATAAAGCTCAGCTCATCGAGCGCGCCGACGCTTTGCGCATCAGCATCGTCGGCGGATTATAGCGTGGCGGCGGCGCTCGCCTCACGCGCCGGAAACGAAGAATTGACAAGCGGCGGCAGAACCAACAATATGTATGCGGGTCGCTTGCTGTTGCAGAGAAGGAAGTAATGTCGAGGACTAACCCCAACGAGTTTGATCCTGAGAGCGCCATCATTGACGCCGAGTTGCTGGTCAAGTACCGCATGGTCAACCGCGCCATCGAAACCCTGGAACGGGCGATTGATAGCGCGCCGCGCCACATCGGGCTGCGCGAAAAGCTGCGCGAGATTTTGATTGAAACCGGCAAGCGCGATCAGGCCGCGCAGCATTGCCTGGCGCTCGCCAGCCTGCACATCTCCGCGGGCGACCTGGAGCGCGCCAACGAGCGCCTGCTCGAAGCCAAGCGGCTTGACCCGCGCGTCTCGGTGACCGGCCAACTGCGCGACGTGCGCCACACACAGGCGACACCAACGCCGCCGATGCCGGCGCGCGGCCAGAGCCAGCGCATCCTCTCCGGCAGCCTCGCCGACATCAGCCTGTTCGATATTATTCAGATTCTCGAAAACAGCCGCGTCACCGGCGTCCTGCAAGTGATGTCGTCAGCCGCCAGCGGCGAGATTTATTTGCTGGAAGGCTTGATCATTGGCGCGAAGTCGGGCGCCGAAGCAGGCCGCAAAGCGCTGACGGTGCTTTCGGGCGCGGCAGACGGCAACTTCGAAGTCGAGAAGAACACGCGCACCTACGACCGGACGATTCAGGCGACCAACAACACCGCTTTGATTCTCGACCTGCTGCGCGTCAAAGACGAAGAAGATCACGGCATCGGCACCATTCAGTAAAAGGCAAAAGTAAAAAGTAAAAAGGCAAAAGTAGGGAACCCGTTGCGGTTCCTCCTTACTTTTGCCTTTTGCCTTTTTACTTTTTACTTGCCTACGGCTTGGGCGCGGCGGGCGCGACGGTCGCCGGATGCGTCTTGTTGTATTCGGTGATGAAATCTTGCGTGACGTCGGTACGCGGGTCGTACCAGATGAGCAAGCCTGATTGTAGCGAGTTGCTCAGATCGATCAGGTGAACGATGCCGCGCTTGGCGGTGTACTCCTGCGCGAACTTGACCAGCTTTTCGCTGAGCGGCTGGAAGGCGCGGTCTTTGGCGCGGCCCGCATCGGCTTCCAGGTCTTCGGCTTTGCGCTGATACTCTTTCTTCATCGTCTCAAGCTGCTCGGTCATCTCGGCGACGCGCGCTGCCGAAAGCGCGCCGCTCTGATTCTGCGTCTTGATGGTGTTTTCTTGCGCCGTAATGCGGTCGGCCAGGCCGCGCACGTCCTTGACGCGCGGCTCGAACTGACGGTTCAGCTCGTCCATCTTGGCCTTGAACTCCTGCACCTGCTCCTGGAACTGTGCCGTGTTGATGACCGCGACTTTGCCCTTCGGCAGCGCCGGCGGCGCAGTCGCGGCGGGCTGCTGTGCCGCGGCGAGAGAGGTCAAGGCGAGCAGCGCGATGGCGGCGAATGTGACTTTCAAAACCTTCATGCTCATAACTCCTTTCATCGCGCCTTAAGGCTTGCGGGTCGGGGTGGCAGGCTGCGGCCTCGGCGGGGCAGCGGGCGCGCCGGCGACCGGGTTGGCCTTGTTGTATTCGGCAATGAAATCGTCGGTGACGTCGGCGCCGGGGTTCCAGTAAGCGAGCGTTCCGGTCTGCGCCGCGCCGGCCAGGTTGATGATCATCACGATGCCGCGCTGGGTGGCATAGGTCTGTAGGAATTGATAGAGCTTGTCGCGCACAGGCTTGGTGGCGGTTTCGACCTGGCGATCAAAATCGGCCTTGGCGTCTTCGTATTCGCGCTGCGTCCGCTTCTTCAAATCCTCATAGTCTTGTTGCAATTTCGCGTAATCATCCGGCTTCAGCACGCCCTGCTTGGTGCGCAGATCGTTCTCCATGGTCTGCAAGCGGGTCTGCGCCTCTTGCAGGCGTTGCGAGCGATCTTTGAATTGCGTGCCGACCTGATCGTATTTCTGTTTCAGCTCGGCGATGCTGTCCGGGAATAGCTGCGTGTTGATAACGGCGATCTTGCCGTCGGGAACGGCTGCGCCCAGGCCGGCCTGCGTGGCCTGCTGCGCCGAAGCGACTGATGCCACTGCGGCCAGAACCAGTGCTGCGAAAGCAGCAAATCGAATCTTGAACATAACTGCTCCTGTCGTGTTTTGGAATTGTTCGGACCAACGGCGAACGTCAGTCACCCCCTGAGAAAAAACCATTATAACAGTGACAAGTGACAAGTGAATAGTGACAAGAGAAAACTTTCCGGGGACGCCCCTTCAAGCTTTCGCCCATCACTTGTCACTGGTCACTGGTCACTCGTCACACTCCTAGAAGGTTCTGCCGACCGAGAAGCGGATGGTCTTCTTCTTCTCGATGATGAACGGATTATCGACGCGCGCGTTCGGGTTATAAGCGAAGATCAAACGAAACGGCACGTTGATGACCGGCACCTGAATGCGGAACTCGCCGCCGAGGCTGGCGCGATAGTTATCGAGGATGCCGCTCTTAGCTTGCGAGAACAGCCCGACCTGCGCCTGCATCTGCTCGCCGCGGATGGTGGCGAACTGGAAGCCCGGCGGCAGCCCGCCCACAGGCGTTTCCGGCGTCGTCGCCTTACGCAACTCTCTGGGCGTGGTCTCGAGCCCTTGCGGATTCAGAATGACCGTTCCGAGGCCGACGTTTGGAATGAACTCGCTGCGCTGGGCCTGATTTTCGAGCGTGCTCAGGTTGAAGGCCGAGCCGACGTCCACGAAGGGCACGAACTGCAACGGCCCGACGATTGGAATGCGGTACTCGAAGTTGAGCAGCAACTCGGTGTCGCCGCCCAAAAACGCCGGGAATTGCTGAACGCCGAGCGGCTGTTCGGTCAGTTGGAACTTGCTGAAGACGCTCGGATCGATGCTCCTGCCGGTCGCTTGACTCGACGGGCGCACCCGAATGCGATTGCCCGCAAGGTCGGTGGCAAAGAGGTTGCGCGTCGTGATCGCCGTTTGAATGGGCGCGGTCGGCGAAATGCCGCGAATGTTGTAGCCGCGGATCGAGTCGTCGCCGCCGAGGAAGAATCGCGCGTACAAAGGTGTGCCGCCGACGAAGGAAAACGAGTTCGACACAAAGGGCGTACCGAACGAGCGGATGTTAGCAAACAGCACGCGGAACCCGAAGGTGCGCGCCTGCCTGCCCGACTCGACGCGGGCGCGCGCTTCCTTGCCGGCAAAGAATGGGAAGAAGCGCTTATATTCCACCGTCGGCTCGATGGTGTTGACCTTGCCGCCGAGCACGCCGCCTGAATACGAGAGGCCGAGCGTCAGCGACTGCCCACTGGTTGGGTCGAGCGACGAGTTCAAGGTGTTGAACGAAACCGTCGGCGTCAGCGTTGACTGCGTCACCCCGGTCTGGCGGAAGGTGACCAGAATGTCGTTAGACGGGTCGGAGTCGCGGTTGACCGCCGGGTCGAGAATGTCTGTCGTGCGGAACGAGTAAGACATCCCGAGGCGCACGAAGCGGCCCATGCGGAAGCGTTTGGCGAAATAACTGAGCGGCGCCGAAGCACTCACCGACGCGCCCTTGGTGCGCTGCGTGAACAGCGATTCGCCCTGGAAGCCGCCAAAGATGTTGCCCGACGTGAGGGCGCCAAAGCCCTGGCCGATGAACTGATAATTCTGATAGAAGACGCTGAAGCCGAGGCTGATCGGGCGGCCCTTCAAGTAGGGCTCGGTGAACGAGAAAGAGGCGACTTTTTGATAGTTGCCGCCAGAGAGCGCAAGGGCCAGCGATTCGCCGTAGCCGAGCAGGTTGTTGGTCGAGTAATCAATGCCGAGGTAGGAGCCGCCGATGCCCGACACGCCGCCCGTGAAGCTGATCTGCTGGCGGCCCTTCTCTTCGACCTTCAGCGTCAGGTCAACCTGTCCCTCTTTCTCATTGGTGTTGACCGTCGCGTCCTCGTCCTTGATCTGATTGAAATAGCCGAGCTGGTTCAACCGCAGAATGCTCAAGTCCCAGAGCTGTTTGTTGTAGCGCTCGCCTTCGTTGAGCAGCACTTCGCGGCGCAGGACGTTGTCGCGGGTGAAGGTGTTGCCGATGAACTCCAGGCGGTGCAGGGCGTACTGCTTGCCCTCATCCATCGTGAAGGTGATATCGGCTGTCCCTTTGGCCAGGTCGTTCGGGTCGTCATGGAAATCGGGAATGAAGTTGGCATTGAACTGGATGTAACCGCGCGTGCCGTAGAGCTTCTTCAGGTTATCAATACCTTTATTGACGACCGAGTAGCCTTTGACGACGTCGCCCGGCTTCAATCCGATGATCGACTTGATTTCGTCAGCGGTAAACTCGGTGTTGTCTTCGACCTTGATGGCGCCAGCGCGATACTGGCGGCCCTCGTCTGTAGGGATGACGATTTTCAAGCCCTGACCCTTGTGGCCGATGAGCGGCACCCAGGAGCCGACCTTGCCGACCTCTTCGACACGCGGCTCGCCGAAGCGCGCTTTCAAGTAGCCGGCATCGGCGTAGACCAGCACGCGCAGGCGGTCGAGATCGGCTTCGAGCTTCTCTTTATGATAGATGTCTTTTGACGAGAAGGTTGTAAACAACCCCATCTCCTTGACCAGCTTCATGTGCGAGCGCAGGTAGCCGTCAGAGAAGACCTGGTTGCCTTCGAACTCGATGTCGGCGATGCGATAGCGGGGCCCTTCTTCGACCTTGAAGGTCAGGGCGACGGCGGTCGCCGAGATCGCCTCGACCTGCGGCTCGACCTTGGCTTCGGGGCGGCCCTCGTTGGCGAGCAGCTCTTTGACGACGGCGGCGGCGCGGCGCACCTTGACGGGATCGTACTGCGATTCTTTCGACAAGCCGACGGAACGCTTGCGGAACTCTTCAAGGATGGCTGACTGCTGCACCGACTTCAAGCCTTCGTACTTGATGTCGAGCAGCAGCGGGCGCTCGCGCACTTCGAAGGTGATGATCTTGCCGCCGCGCGTGCCTTCTTCGGAGTAGACTTTGACGTCCTCGAAGTGGCCCTGAGCGTAAAGGGCGCGCACGTCGCGGTCGAGCTGCACCGGGTTGTAGGGGTCGCCTTCGCGTGTGCCGATCCAGATTTTGACGGTGGATTCGGGGATCCGGCGGTTGCCGCGGATGATGACTTGTTCGACCGGCACGTTTTGCGAGCGACTGACCGCTGCCGTAGATTCAAGCATCGCCAGGTAGCCCCTGCCGGGCCAGACACCGACTGCCGCTACCAATACTGCGAGCAGGCAAAGAACACGCTTAGTCATAAAGAATTGCACACTCCCTATCATTCCTAAATCTGACTCAATCCGCGGCCTTCGGCTCGCGGGTTCGAGCGCGAGCGCGGCTCAAAAACTGCCTTCCGCGAGCGCAACGGATGGCAGCCGGCGCCGGGAGCTGATTGCGGTTTCAAGCCCCTGCGCCCGCAAGCCGGACACTCGGTTAAACTCTAATGGTTTCTTGCTCAATCTATAGAATGCGAAATTGACCAGTTATTGTAACAAAAATGTGGAGGGTAAGCCAATGAACTGCTTGAGGTCTACATCCGGGCCATCCGTTTCAAAAAAACACAAAGGGGCAAGGACCGATTATTGCACAAGCAAGGCGTCACCCATCTCTTCGAGCGCCATCGGGCGGTATTGCAGCGCGTTGTCTTCGAGATAGACTTCGATGACCGAAGCTTCGCTGAACCGGCCGCTGATCAGTGCGTCCGATAGCGGGTCTTCAACGTATTTTTGCAGCGCCCGACGCAACGGGCGCGCCCCATACGAGCGATCCGTGCAGGTGCGCTCGACCAGCCACTGGCGGGCCTCGGGCGTCATCTGCACTTGCAGCTTGCGACGGATCAAGGTGCGGTTGAGCTGCGCGACGAGCAGGCCGACGATCTCGAACAGGTCGCCATCCGTCAGCGGCTCAAAAACGATGATCTCGTCGAGGCGATTGATAAACTCCGGGTTGAACGTCTGCTTCACCGCCTGCATCACGCCTTCTTCGACATTCGATTGCAGCTGCCTGGTCGAAGATTGGAAGCCGAGGTGGCCGCGCTTCTGGATGAAGCGCGCGCCGATGTTCGACGTCATGATCAAAATCACATTCTTGAAATCGATGTGATTGCCGAGCGAATCCGTCAGCACGCCGTCTTCCAACACCTGCAAGAGGATGTTGAACAGGTCGGGGTGTGCCTTCTCGATCTCGTCGAGCAGCAGCACCGAATAAGGACTGCGCTTGATCTTCTCGGTCAACTGGCCGCCTTCCTCGTGGCCGACGTAACCGGGCGGGCTGCCGATGAGCTTCGACACCGCGTGCTTCTCCATGTACTCGGACATATCGAAGCGGATCAAGGCGTGCTCAGAGCCGAAAAGGAATTCGGCAAGCGACCGGGCGACTTCGGTTTTGCCGACGCCCGTGGGGCCTAAGAAAAGGAACGAGCCGACAGGCCGGTTGGGATTCTTCAGACCGGCGCGGCTGCGGCGGATGGCGCGCGACAGCGCCGAGATGGCCCGCGCCTGGCTGATGATGCGCTTATGCAGCTCCTCTTCGGTGCGCAGCAGCTTGGCGGTCTCTTCTTCTTTAAGCGAAGTGATCGGGATGCCCGTCCAGCGCGAAATGACCTCTTCGATGTCGGCGCGCGTGACGTTCGGGTAATGCTCGGGGACGAGGTTGTGCGACTCGCGCAGCAGCGACAGCCGCTCAAGCTCTTCCTGCTCTTTCTGCTTGAAGAACTTGGCGCGCTCGAAGTCGCGCTCGGCGTGGGCGCGCTCATAATTCTGCGTGGCGCGGCGCAGCTTGCGCTGGCACTCGTGAATCTCTGCCGGCAAGTGGGCCTCGCGCAGCTTCACGCGGGCGCCGGCTTCGTCAATGATGTCAATCGCCTTGTCGGGCAGGAAGCGGTCGGGAATGTAGCGCTGCGATTGAATCACCGCGGTCTCAACCGCATCGACCGTGTAGCGAATCTGGTGGAAAGACTCGTAGCGCTCCTTAACGCCTTCGAGAATCTTGATGGTCTCTTCTTCGGTCGGCGGCGGCACCTTGACCGCCTGGAAGCGGCGTTCTAGCGAGCGGTCTTTCTCGATGCTCTTGCGGAACTCTGCCGGCGTGGTCGCGCCGATGCACTGGATTTCGCCGCGCGACAGCGATGGCTTCAGGATGTTAGCGGCGTCGAGCGAGCCCTCCGCCGAGCCCGCGCCAACCAGCGTGTGCAGCTCGTCAATAAAGATGATGTAGTGCGGGTTCTCGATCAGCTCGCGCATGATCGTCTTCAATCGCTCTTCGAACTGGCCGCGGTACTTGGTGCCGGCGACGACCAGCGACAGGTCGAGCGCGACGATGCGCTTGTCGCGCAAGAAAGGCGGCACATCACCGGCGACGATGCGTTGCGCCAGGCCCTCGACGATGGCGGTCTTGCCGACGCCGGGCTCGCCGATCAGCACGGGGTTGTTCTTGGTACGGCGGGAGAGCACCTGGATGGTGCGGCGGATTTCCTCGTCGCGGCCGATCACGGGGTCGAGCTTGCCGTCGCGCGCGGCCTGCGTCAGGTCGCGGGCATATTTCTTCAGCGCGTCATAGGCATTTTCGGCCGTCGCGTTATCGGCGGTGCGGCCCTTGCGCAAGGCCTCGATCGCCGCATTGAGGTTTTGCGGCGTGACACCGCCCTTGGCCAGAATGCTGCCGGCCTCGCCGCCCTTCTCGAGCGTCAGCCCGAGCAGCAATCGCTCGACCGTGACAAAGCTGTCGCCGGCCTTCTCGGCGGCCTTTTCCGCCGCGTCGAAGGCGCGCGCCATGTCGGGGGCAAGATAGATCTGCCCGGCGCCGCTGCCCGAGACTTTCGGCAGCTTCTTCAGCGCATCCTCGGTAGCCTTGAGGATGGCGCGCGAGTTACCGCCGGCGCGGTCGATCAGACCGCCGGCAAGCCCCTCGCTGTCATCAAGCAGGACCTTGAGCATGTGCAGCGACGAGAACTGCTGGTGTCCGTCGCGCATGGCGAGCGATTGCGCAGACTGGACGAAGCCGCGCGCCCGCTCGGTGTATTTTTCAATATTCATCGGTTTATTTCCCTCGGCATGCCACCCTCACCCCTGAGGCATGATTGCGGCATCTTCATTGGGTATCCACGAACCGCATTGACATTCCTCAACCGGCCGCGGGTCGTCGCCCTGTTTTCAGGCTTGGTGCAAATGTGGGCATGGCACGGCAAAACGGAAGAGGCTCGCTCACAAATTCGGGAGTGGTGGCGCGAGCCGCGGGAATCCCTTAATAAGTCGCATGGATGCTCCCTCGCCTGCCCGGATCGCCGGGATCTACCGCTACCCTGTCAAGGGCCTGACGCCGGAACCGCTCGCCCATGCCGAGCTTGCCCCCGGCCAGACCCTGCTCGCCGACCGCCGTTACGCCATCGAGAACGGCCCCTCCGGTTTC
>DATENM010000139.1 GCA_035275065.1 Blastocatellia bacterium | reverse complement strand
AGAGGGAACGAGCTAAGCCCTGAGTCTGGCGCAGAGGTAAGTGAAAGGCCTCGCGCAACAGCAAGCAGCATTGAATGGCCATGTCGGTGTACTTGATTGGCCTGCCGCGATGAGCGGGCTGGTCGGTGCAGAGCCACTGATAATGGCGGCTTGGTCAACCCAGAGCGTGAGACTTCCGCGTTTAGTAAGGGCTGAGTTATAGTGCTGCCAGTTATGGATGCGGTATTGTGGTTTGGTTTTGTTGTTCTTCACAAAACGAGAATACCAGACCTTCTGCATCCGTAACTGCATTTATGCAACAACGCCCGACCAAAGCCTAACAAGAGCCGCGTTACATAGGGGAACAATCGCACCCCTTTTCGTGCAACACACTTTTACATCACGACCCGCTGCAACGTGTTGTTAGGTCGCTTCGTCAGCCTCACATTATTCCCAAGGTCAGCCCCTCGCTATTAATATCCAAAGACCGATCAGAAATGCCACCAGAAATAGAGTCCCGATAAGCGTGAATGGCGCATTCAGTGTAAATAGTCTGCTCGATTTACTGCCATACAGACAGGTGTGCTTTTTATTGTAAGCGTCGATGGGTCTACAGCCTTGAATGAAAAGCTTTTCCTCCATTTCGGCGGCGATGCCTTAAAAGAAGGTTGCGGCCCGGAAGTATCCCAGGTGGAAGCGATAAAGCAAGGCTGTAAATATTAACCCACCTATCGGGAAACCGATCATCAGCGGAGAAATCTTTTGTGTCAGTGCGACCACCCAGGCTCCAAGGATAGCAATGCCCTGAACTATCGATGCCAGCCTAACTGTAAGGCTGGCATTAGAGTAGTGACGGAGGGTGTTGCATGCTTCTGAGTACGCTTTCAGATGATCTGCTTCGCTTACCACTTACAAACCTCCGTTGACAGAATTAAAAGCACTGAGAATTAATTGCGGTGACCTAACGAACACACATCACCGGGCCGCGACAACGGCATTGGCCGAAAGATAAGAACTCCGCCGTCGCGGCTCCGGTGCATGTCGTTGTTAGACCCCCTTGGCGATTTTAGCGCCTCCCCACTTTCATATGAATCGCCCACGA
>DATENM010000138.1 GCA_035275065.1 Blastocatellia bacterium | reverse complement strand
TAAAATAATCCGCATCTGGTCTTCGTCCATGCGGTTGTCGCTGATGAGTCCGAGCAACTTGAAGCCCATATCTTGCAAGCTCATGTCTTCCAGAAATTGCTCCGTCTGTTTGTCTTTGGCTTTCTTGGCCATCTTCTTTTTCCATTTTGCCAAGTCCAAGACTCGCGCTGGCCTCGGCTCAAATGCGCGTTGCTCGCTCGCTTCACGCTCTGGCATGGTCAGTATGTTATAGTGCGATGCACTGACGGTAACGGTTGAGCGATCTGCCCCGCGCAATTCTTCTGCTGTCTCGCGCCACATAGGATAAGCGACCGCCAAAGGTGAGGCAAGAACTACCCGCATGATATTTCTCGCTTCATCCTTGCGGCCCACTTCGCCTAGCTCGACGGCGTAGCTATTGAGAATGTCAAAGTAGGTGTGTGCGGGCGCGTACTTGATGACCGGCAAGATGTTCTCAAGGTCTGCCAGGGCTTGCTTATGATAGCCTTCCCTTGATTTATGAACGGCAATACCTAGATAAGCAATCAGGCTCGTAGCTATATCTTTAGAAGCCTTTAATGTTTCGGTGAAGTAGTAGAGTTCAGCGTCGAGTTTCTTCAAGTGAGCCGACACCGCAGCTAATGACAGAATCGCCCTTGCGCTAAACAGTGGCGGCGCGGTGTCTGCCGCAAGCGTAAACAGCCCTTTGGCTTTTTCAAGGTCGCCGTTGCCACAGCGGTTATAAGAGACTGCCAGGTAGTAATAGCCGATTGACTGATAAGACTTGATGGGGAAGTTAGAAAGTATCTCGCCAATTTCTTTTAGTCTGTCGAATTGGCGAAAGGCATGGGCGTGTTCCGCTAGTTGAATCAGCCTATTCCCGAACTGTTCATAACTCGATAGTCCTCTGAGTAAGTCCTGATACAATCCCGCTTGTTCGGTTCCGAAAGGAGAGACTATGAAAAGACTGTTCGGCATCTGTTTGCTCATGCTGTGCCTGTCCTTTCCTGTGTTAGCGGGACATTCGCAGGCAGGAGATAACTACTGCGAATGCGGCACGCCGGGATGCCTCGAAGATTATCCCGGCGAATGTGGCGTAAGGGGTTTGCCATTGAATCAAACTCCGACCGACGATACAGCTAAGTGGGGAATCGCTCTGGTTGCGGTACTACTGTGGCTTAGACTGAAAGCCTAAAAGTTAAGAAAAAGCGAATGCGCCCTGCTGCTCTTGTGGCAGCCTAATATTTGTCTGCGCCATTGTAGCCAAACGCACAGAGAATGCAAGCCGGAAGCTACAGAGGTGGGGCAGATAGCGTAACATTGAGATGATGGCTGGGGTTTTCGGCACTCATGCTTCTGGTGGCGGTTTGCGCTCTGGACGTGTCGCCCGAAGGCATAGCGGGAGAGTTGACGCAGTAGTCACCGGCGCGAAGGCTGGCTGCCAAAGTCGTAAGTAGAGTTTGTGAATACCAGAAAGTGTTGATTCCTGCGTGGCTGGCGTTGAAGCTCTTTGCGGGCCGCTATGAAGTGATTGCTATGAGGGATGCTGCCGACATTCTGCGCGAAACTACCGAGAAGCACATGCCGGAGCGGGCAGCATCCGAAGAGGATGAGACACAAGCGGATGAATGAAGGAGTTGAGCCGTGTGAAGAGCACGGCCCGCTCACTTATACCCTGAGCATCTGCCAAACGCCACAAGCCAGCCCATTTCGCTATTCCATTGCTAGGTTGTTTGACATACAATGGCGGGCCATTGGGCCTGAAGGGAAGTGGGAATTATCGAAGGTATAAAGATGCAGATAAAAGCATCTATCGGAAGATGCTTTTAGACATCTTCTTGTCATGCGCGGAGGAAAGCCGTAGAAACGAATGCAAGGAATCAGGAAGTCTTGGCATTCTCTGATGCCGGCCAGTCAAACAAATGATTTCTAGGAGGTAGGGCATGGATAAAAACATATTGATTTATTGGAGTGGAGGAAAAGATAGCGCTATGGCACTTTATGAAATTAGTACAAATCAGCGATATTGCGGATACCGCACTACAGGTCTGTTGACCACGTTAACTGAGGGTTACGATAGAATTAGCGGTCATGGAGTGCACAGGTCTCTGCTGGAGTGTCAAGCTGCCTGCCTGGGATTAAATCTCTATAAGACCTATATCCCCAAGAGGGCAACAATGGACGAATATGAATCTGTGATTGAAGAAGCGCTTCTCAAGAATAAAAGAGAAGGCACTAATGTCGCAGCTACCGGAGACATATTTGTTGAAAAACGAAGGATGGCCACTTTCAAAAAGGTGGGGATGAAGGGCTGCTTTCCGTTAATGCTAAAGAATACCCATGATCACGTCAGGAGGTTCTTGGATTTAGGCTTCAACGCGTATGTTGTTTGCGTTGACTCAGCAATTCTCGACAAGTCATTCGTAGGAAGGACTCTCGATGAGAATTTTCTCGATCAGCTTCCCACAGGTGTTGATCCCTGTGGTGAGAATGGAGAGTTTCACACTTTTGTTTTCGATGGACCGGTATTTCGAGAGCGAGTAAAATGCAAGTTAGGCGAAGTGGTACTAAGGGAATCATTTTATTTTTGCGATCTGTTGTTAGATAATTAACCCCAACTTGAAAGGAGATGAAAAATGAGTAACTCTCAGATGAAAACCGCACAATTGGATAAGGTGCGGGAGAGAAAGATCCACGAGCTTGAAACGGAATTAGGGTTTCAGGTCGTAGCATTACAGCCGGAAACACAACTAGCTCCGCTATCGGAAGAGCAGGCCCTGCGTTTGCACTTTATGGAAAAAGAACTGGGTGTGACTTTGGTGGCTTATGAATCGGCGGCACAACTGCAATTAGCCAAACCATCAGGAAAGCAACTAAAGCGAATGCAATCGCTCGAAAAGCAACTGGGATATGTCTTAGTCGCTTATGAGCTTGCTCAGCCAGAATCAAGGGATAAATATATTGTGCCGGAACAGACAGCGCAACCAGCTCCGCTATCTGAAGAACAGTTCGAGCGACTGCAAACGGTCGAAGAAGAAGTTGGGTTGACCTTAATGGCTTATAAGAGTACTTAAAATGACGCGGATGAGTATTCTCAACAGTAGTATCAGAAATTATCATTTTGAGTAATCCCTTGTAAGAATCCCATTTCACACTGGTGGGAGACAAGGTTTACCAACCGGAAACAATTAACGACTTTTGAAGAAGGAGAAGAAAATGACTGGAAATACGGTGACTGTCGAGGTAAGCAATGGGCCAACTATAATCGTTCCATGGACTTCAGGAATGAACGCTCAACAGGCTATTGAAGCAGCGTTTAACGCACAAGGTTCTCCTGGCGAGTTTACATATTCGCTTCAGTATTTCGGGAGTCAGTTTGGTTATCTCGTCCTGATGATCAACGAAACATATGAGAGCTTTATGTCATCCGCAGATCCTTTCTACTTCTGGGAGTTCATGGTCAATGGTCAGCCAGCACAAACAGGGATTGATAATACGATCCTGAACGCGGGCGATACAGTTACCTTCGAGTTGCAGGTATATGATCCTACAACCCATACAAGTTCGACTGTCGGGGCAAAGTACAAAGCGCGCCTGAGAGCGAAGCAATAAGACATTCTTACCTGAGCGGCGACACTTCCGCGATCAGTCTTTCATTCATCATCGTGATGACCGGGCAGAGCCGCACATCGGCTCTTTGGCGAGTGCGCGGTCTGCCGTTTTGCTCTTTGGTGAGTGCTACAGCGATGCCCCCTGAACCCCATTTAAGCTAGGTGCAGCGATTTGCGCGCTGGACGTGTCGCAGGGAGGCCCGAACGCACTGAGGACAAGGAAACGCGCTGCACTACTATCCTTCAACTCATAAGGTGAAATGGATGACAATCTTCACACTGAATATGCTCCCTACTCCTCTGGCAAATTGTAATAAAACTCATCAAGTAGTTCTTTGGCGCGTGAATCTTTAGGCAACGCGCCATCCAGCACTTCAAGTAATGTTTTAAGAGTTCTTATATCGCTTTCTTCTAAAACTTGAATCGTTCGTAGCCATATCAAGAAAGGCTGGCCTGTGAAACTGCTATCACCAAAAGGTACGTTTGCCGCTTTGCAAAGCGCACGTATATCCAAAGGATCAGCGACATTCTTGGTCACCTCGCGAGCCAATTTGTTGATTGTAGCCTGCCGCATTTCTTGGTCTTCAGTCGTAAGTTTTGGGAGTTCAAAGTTAGTAAGGCATTCGCCGCACTTAAAGTTTCCGCCTCTCTCGAAATCACGAAGCAAGATCGTTCCACAGTTGGAGCATCGTCTAACCTTGCTAGCTAGAAAGTCCTTCAACGGGAGTCCTGATGCTAAATATGCGACGCAAGGCTCAGTAAATGCTTGAATCTCTGTTGGGAATCCACGTGTGCCCGTGATTTCATTATCGATTGTCTTAAATACCTCAAAGCGTTTCCATTTACCCACCTTACTCTGAACTGATTGAGGTGTTTGCCCACGAAAGACATCACTATTCAAGCTTTTCGATGTGAATACTACACGTCCAATTGATGTGATTTCCCTGCGAGCTTTATCGTCAAGGATCAACCTATGAGCAACCTCACTAGCGAATTTATTTAGTCCCTCTATGACTGCTCTCTCTCCGATTTTCTTGAACTTACCATCTCCAGTTTGAATAAAATTCAATTCCTCCTCCACCATATATTTGCACAACGTCACCATACTTCGGGGAGATGTGCCAGCGAAGAGTGATAGCATTTCAGATACCGGCATAACTGAAGTAAATGACAGATCCGGCTCAAATAGCTCCTGAACAGACTTCACCTTTTCATCTGAAAAGGCGCTTACTCGCTTATCAAGCATTTCGACGAGTTGCTCTGGATTCCAATCAAGGTCCCTGATGAATATCCGATCATCTCTGGCATATTGTCGGTAGAATTGTTTAACTCCATCCCATAGGAAGAACTTAAAAGCATAGCGACGTTCTGGACGATCTAAGAGGTTTAAGTTGGCAACTAGAGGATGAATGAGATTGTATGTGGCTTCTGCATCCCTTTGCGTCCAAGGAGTCTCATCAACTCTGTCTACGAGGATATACACAGAACCAAAGTATTGTGATAGAAATTCGATCAGACGATAAAAATCAACTTCAGGAGTTGCTTCAAAACTCCTAGTTTCTTCTCTAATTCTTATTATGGCTTCCGCAAATTTGACTGCGTGCTCAAGCCTTTCAACTCCCAGTTCTAACAGTTGTGCTATTGTAGAAATTAAGGGCAGAGCTTTGACAACTTTATCCGTAGTTCTTTGAAATCTTTCCCAAGGAGTCCGAATTTTTTCAAGGTCCTGAGTGACTTCTGCATGGGCTCGTCCTCCTATGTATTTTGCAAAGCAGTATCGTAAAAAGCCGCGTTCCTCTGGAGATATGCGCATGTGTGGAATATCAGACAACGCGACATTGGAAAGAGCATGAATCGCAAGTAAATAGTTTAGGGCTGCAAAATGATCCTCTAGCCCCTGTTTACTCCCGTGAAGACCTAAGTGACTGAAATCATCATATAAAACGACTAGCACGGGAAAACGCCCATCAGGTAACAGCTCCAATGAACTTGCTCGTTCATCAATCATCACAGCCAGAGCTGTTTTTCCTCCGCCGGTCGGTGCTGTTATCACTGCACTGTTAGGCTCTAATGGAGAGCCCCACAGCGTTTCAAAATAAGGAGGAGGGACGAAATAGCCTTCAAGAACTGCGCGCTCATCCCGTGCATTTACGCTGACAAAAGGGTTCTGGCCTTCCGAAAAGCCAAGATATTCCAAATAGTCACTGAAAGGTGTAGATGCCATAGCAATTAGATGGGCGGCGTAGTAAGCTGGTTCCCGAACCGTTATCTGTAGGATTGAGATATTAGCCAACCCATCGCATTTTAGCATACATGAGAAAGCCCGGATTCTCTACTATCCGCAGACATGGTACATTCCAGCCGATAATAGCCATCGCCGTGCGCGCTGCTTTGGCCGTGTGAGGCGATTTGTATATCAGGCGAGGCGTAGAACGTCCGAACGCTCACCATGCAATCCTGGCGCACGGCGGGCCATTTTACGGCTGGCTACCTATGGCTTTTCTTGGGTAGCGTTCAAACAGGTCGCGCCAGTAGCGGGCAGCCTCAGACTCGCTCGCCGGTAACCCCACCGCCATGTCCTTTCTGAGCTGTTCCCACATTTTTGCGTCAAGGTCATAATCAGCCGCCGTCATCTCGCGGCAATAAAGTTCGCGCGTGGCTTCGATGCCCGCTTGTCGCCATAGCGGCTCGCGCAGGCTTTCGTTGTACTCCGGCACACTCTCTTTAGCCAGCCGGCTGAAACAGCGCCACACGCTCACCGTCTCCTGTGCCAAATCCTCGCGGCTCGCCGGATGCCCGAAGTATTCCCGCTCTGCCTGCCATTGGTCTATGTCGGCTTTGAAAACCTGAAGCGCGAGCTTGAGCAAGCCGCCCGTCATATCGAAGGTCGCCCGAACGTAGGCCAGGAACAAATCAAAAACCGTTTGGCTCAGCTCGCAAAACTCGCGGCTGTTGTGGTAGGCCCATTGGTGTCGCCTGAGTGCTTCCCTCTTGCCAGGGAGAAAAGACGGGTGAACCGGCGGCAGGCTGTCTTTTACCCCATTCGCCCGGTCAAGCCTACGTCCCATGTCATCGTTCGCCACAAGCCACCTGCCAAAGATCACACCATCTATCGGGTCGGCTAGTTCGCGGAAGCGGAGCAATCCATTCTGGTAAGACGGCTTTATGCTCTCAGCCTTTGCCCAGAATTCGGCCTCCAGGCTCTTTACCCTCTTTCCTAACGCCAATGTCATTCGCTTTTCTCCGATGTTGCCGAACTAAAGCCCCTTGAATGAGCCGACGGTGACGCGGCGCGGGTACTGTTCACAGATGGCACGGAGTTGCGCGGCGACCTCGCCGGCAGGTCGGCCCGCTTCCATGTCAGCGGTCACTTGCCGCCACATTTCCCATTCGGCTTTCACATCATCGCCGGTCATGGTTCGCCCGTACACTTCTTGTCCGATGGCAAGGGTCGCGCGCAGCCACAATTCATCATGGCCTTCGTCGGGATGAGCTTCTCTCTCACGCTCCAATCGCGCCCACAGACGAACTAAGCTATCGGCCATTTCTTCGCGCGTGAGCGGAAAGCCCACGTAGGCTTGAACCGCCGTCAGCTTGTCTAAATCGGCGCTGAACGCGCACAGGGCGATTGCCAACGCGCCGCCGGACAAGTCGTAAGTCGCGCGGACGTGCGCGGCGAAGGCCGCCATCTGCGCCTGTGATAACTCGCGGTATTCTTGGCTGTGGTGCAGCGCCCACTGCTGACGCCTGTAGGCGCGCGGCTCGTCGGGCAAAAATGCGGGATGGATCGGCGGCTGCGCCGCTTCCAGTTTTCCCGCCCGCCCGTCTCTTTCCAGGGCCGCCGCGTCGTCACTGATCCACACGTTATAGATCGGTATATCAAGCGGTGTCACCGCATCGAGAACGTCAAGGAATTCGCCGACGCCGGGCACTTCAAAGTGCTGCGCCTTCGCCCATAGTTCATCCTCAAGCGCGGTGACTTTCTTTAGTAGGCTCCTGCTCATCTCGCCCCGTAGATTCTTTCAATCTTCTCAATTAAGTCCGGCGAGACCTTCAGCCTGATATTGCCACTGCCAGGCCAGGGCAGAACCATCTCGACTGTTCGCGGGTCTGGTTTGGAGTCGCGGGCCTGCTGCTCTAGCTTTTGCACTCTGTTCTTGATGCTCATTTCTTATCCCCCATCACCTTTTCGAGCGCCGCCAGCCGTTCGGCCAGGTCTTCGACTTCGACCGCTTTTATAGACAACTCCAAGACGGCCCGCGCCGCTGACACTTTCGCCGCGTCGCTGGCCTTTGTGCTTTTCATCACGTCGCGCAAGCAAGTCACCGCCTCGCCGGTCGCGCTCTGCAAATGAGCAATGGATTGCCTGACGGCTTCGCGGCGCGCGTCCATATAAGCGGCCTTGAAGGACAGCTCTTGTGACCAGCGCCACAGGGTAGTTTCGCCAATACCAACCGCCGCCGCCGCGTCTTTTAGCGTCGGATGTTCGAGCAGCGCCAGCAGCGCCCGCGTCTGCTTCGGGGTCAAAGAATCTGCCGTATGGTTTCCATTTTCTTTCATTTCATTTCATCCGGCGCGGTTCGTCGCTCGTCAGCATCAACCACGCGCCGCCATTCCTTAGGCTGTCGTAACTCTGGCAGCCGCAAGGCCCCACTTGTCTTGTTCCCCAGCGCAGGGTTGCGCGCACGTTAGTAGCAAGAATTTGTTGAGCCGGATTGGTAGCGATTGTTTGAGCCTGAGAGTCTGTCGAATCTGCGTTCGACCTGCTGCGATTGTAGCACGATTATCAATGGCCTGCACCAAAATGAACTGATTCTCATTGACAACCAAAGTGCCGCTGATTACATTAGCGCCGCCCGTTCATTGAGGTTCACAGTAATGGCCAATCAAAAGCATCTCGACATACTCAAGCAAAGCATAGAGGTGTGGAATAGATGGAGGAGAAAGAATCCTAAGATAACGCCAGACCTCAGTGGCGCAAACCTCGTTGACGCAGACCTTAGTGGCGCAACTCTCATCGGCGCAAACCTCAGCCAGGCAACCCTCATCGGCGTAAACCTCAGCGGCAGGAACTTTAGTAGCCAAAACCTCAGCGGCGCAGACCTCCGCCAAGCAGACCTCAGCGACGCTGACCTCCGCGATGCCGACCTAAGCGGCGCAGACCTCAGCAGCGCAGGCTTGCGAGATGCAAAACTAGCTGGTGCTACAATCGACGGGACGACTTTTGCTAATAACGATCTTTCCTGTACCAGAGGACTAGAAGTGGTCGAACCTGTAGGCCCTTCACATATCAGCACCAATACACTTGTCAAATCAAAGGGTCAAATTTCCGAATCGTTCCTGCGCGGCTGCGGTTTAAGTGATTGGGAAATAGAGAGCGCGAAATTATATAATCCTGATTTGAGCAACGAGGAAATCAACAACATTCAATACAAAACCCATGATCTTCGGGTGCTGCAAGCTATTCAAATCAGCCCGCTATTCATCTCCTACAGTCACAACGATGTTGCATTTGTAGATACGATTGAAAAGCATCTCACCAAGCAAGGTATCCGCTTCTGGCGTGACGTGCATCATGCCGTCGCCGGGCGGCTCGAACGTCAGATCGATGCAGCCATCTATCTGAACGATGTTGTCTTGCTCGTCCTATCAGAACATTCGACCTCTAGCGACTGGGTAGAGCATGAAGCCAGGAAAGCGCGGGAAAAGGAAAAGAAGACCGGCAAAGATGCACTCTGTCCCGTCGCCTTAGACGATAGCTGGAAGACCTGCCGCTGGCCTGAGCGATTGCGCGAGCAGATCATGGAGTACAATATTCTCGACTTCTCGAATTGGCAGGATGATGTTTACTTTCAAAGGATGTTTGGCAAGCTATTGGAAGGCTTGAATCTCTTCTACAAGTAAAAAAGCGCCCGACTCACTGAGGAATCGAGCGCCGGCCCAAGCCCCGGCTCTGAGGCTCGTCCTCCGGCGTGCGCTACTCAATCACGCGAAGGATACGGGCCAGAAAATACGCATACCGTTGCGACACCATCGGCATCGTTTTAGGTAACAGTTTAGGTAACAAAACCGTCCTAAATGGGCTGAAATGGGGTGGCATCAGGTGGGATAAACTGTTGAAAACAGAATACGGGCCAAAAGGTTCTTATGCTCATAACCCAAAGGTCGCAGGTTCAAATCCTGCCCCCGCAACCAATATTTTCAAGGAATTAGGGGCGGTCATCAGGCTGCCCCTTCTTCTGTTTTGACCATCTTTTGACCACTCTGCTCAGAGTAGCTTGCCAGCGCTTCCACCGCCCTCATTTTCCTGAGATCTGTGGCATGTGTGTACCGCTTGGTGGTCTGGAGGCTTCTGTGGCCCAGCACCTCGGCAATCGCAAACGCATCTGTTCCTGCGTCGGCCAGCCTAGTGCCGGTGGTGTGCCTTAGATCGTGAAATCTCAGGTCGTTAATCTCGGCGTCCCTGCAAGCGCTCGTAAACCCTCGCTTGACTTCCGACAGGTTGATCCCTGTCTTCGAGTTGGTGAACACATACTCGTGTTCTCCTCCGGCGCGTTGCAGTTCCAGCAGCGTTTCACGAACTAGAGAATTCATCGGCACCTCCCTGTCGTGGCCGGTCTTTGTGTTGGTCACATAGATCAGCCCTCGTGCGAAGTCCACGTTCTGCCACCTCAAACCCAATAGCTCGCCTCTGCGCATTCCCGTGTGGATGGCCAACACCACCACAGGCTTTAAGTGGGATCGCCTGCCGGTGAGGACGGCAAACAACCTCTGCTCTTCTTCTAGCGTCAGGTAGCGTTTTCGCATATTGTCCAGCCTGAGCTTCTTGACCTTTCGTGCAGGGTTGCTCTCGATAATGCCGTTGTCCACAGCCATCGAGAGGATTCTGGACAATACTTCAAGCTCCCTGTTCACCGAAGCAGGGCTCCTTTGCTTGCCGTGAATTGTCAGCGACTCCCGCCGCTCCTTCTTGAATCTTTCAATTAGGAGAGGAGAGATTTGCGCGAATGTTTTCTTGCCGAAGAACTCCCTGAACGTTTTGCAGTAGAGCTCGTCATTTATTGGGCGTCTCTTGTTGAGCCGCGCCCAGGGCAAGTAAACATTCTCGATGAATTCGGCAAGCGTCAGCGTATCCGCCTGCGTGTTGTACTTTCTGTCAAAGACCTGATTTCTGATCCTGACTTCTGCGGTCTCGGCCTGCGCTTTCGTGCGGGCCTCGGGGATCACTCCCCGGTATCTTGACCTCCGGATGCGGAAGTCGTAATACCACCGCTGACCGATCTTTCTTACAGCCATGACACTTCCTTTCCAGTCATAGCCACTGACCATGCAAGGAAGTTGACTCCAATATACATGAACTTCATGAGGCGTTGCGAGAATTATTTTGCGTCCAGACCAGGACATCGTCGGCTAAAAAGATAGTCCGGCGTCCTGCCTTGCGATGGGGGATCGTGCCCTGGGACACCCAGTCATAGACCGAGCGCGGCGAGACCCGCAGGAGTTGGGCCACTTCCTCTACGGTGAGGAATTGGGGTAGGGTGAGCTGATTATCCATTGTGGTGTTCCTTGTTTAAACGTCGGAGGGAAGCCTGCCAGAAGTCAGGCAATGACGTAGGATTAATGATTTGGGGCAACGGGTCGGACCGTTGTCATGGCGCATGCTAGCATGCAGACAGAATCTGTCAAATGGCTTACAAGAAAGGGATTAACCAACGATTATATTGATAGCTCCCGGCATAAACTTGGCTTGAATAAGCGGGAATTAAGCTCAAGTTAATCCACCAATGGAAATGCTCCATATTCCTGGTCGATTTCCTCGGGCAGCTTGCCAAACGGATTGAGCTTGGATAGCTCGACAAGAACAATCAGCAGCACATCTACAAAAAGTGGCAAATTCAGAATTACATTTGCCATACAGCAATTCCTAGAGAAATTTAAAAAAGCATGACATCGCTCCAATATGCCGGCAGGCTTTGGGTAGTTGGAATAAGAATACTTCCGTTGTCATACCTTCGCCCGGAGAAGTGGAAGCGAGCTACACTTACGTGATTTGAATCTTCAAAGCCTTCTAGTATTCCTGGGCCATAATCCGGGTGGACAACGTGTTGCCCAACAGTCAACTGACTAATTGGATATTCGGTTCCCTCCTGCGGAAGCAATGAAAGTAACTCCTCCGCCGCAGTCAAGATAAATCTACTCTCTATTGTGCGAAGGTTGTTCACAGCAATCTTCTTAAAAGCAGTGCTGCTCTCTTGAGTTATAGACTCATATTCTAAGATGAATCGGTGCTGAGTATTCCAGATGCGCTTGGTTACCGCGAGCAAATCTTGTCCTTTTTGAAGGCGACGCACGCTGTTCCACTCTGCCCGATACGCATATGAATTTCCAAAATCATCAGCACAGGTTACTATTGCTTGCAGATGGCTCTCGGGATCGACTTTACTGCTGATAAATTTGATTGGTTCTACTGCATAAAAACACAACTCAGAAAGATGTCTTGAATCATCGCTTTCATAGAGAACAAAAAGCTCAAAGGTTATTTCCCCATTGGTTGAAGTGCAAATTGATTGGGTAATAGTGTCTGCTGCTTTGGGTGTAAGAATGCTTTTTACAAGTTGAGAAGGCCCCACAGAGTGCTGCATTTTACCCAGCTTTATATGACTCCTATTTGGAACGCTCAGTCGAGAGACATATAGGAGATCATCATACCCTGTTACCTTCAAAGCATAATTTAGACGTAGCTGTTTGTAATCATCTATTTCCTCTTTCGCTCTTGTCGAAATCAACTCATCTACACGATCACACGGACAGCTAACATGACGGAGTGCTATAGCCCGCATCATTAACCAGAGCTTCGACGAAGAACGCCAATACCTCAAGGAAACGCTTGACGTGACGAACCGGGTCAAGACCCTAGAAGCCGATATGCAGAAGATCAAAGAAGCATTGCATATCAGATAACTCGCCACCCTATGCTTACCGAATATAACCGGCCCGCGCCTGCCGACTACGGCCAAGTACCGGAAGAAGGCGAAGCAGCCCACGAGTATTATGCAAAGGCGCTAGAAGCCTTATTTAATGTATCGAGGTTTCGAGAACATCTCACGGGCCAAAACAGCAAGAATATCGAAGCGGCAATTATTGCCCTCAACTTTATGCTTGCTGATGATTATGAGGAACTCTTACCGGAAGGTCAGACCGCTTCCCTACTGCCCCCGGATCAAGATGCCTATGAGGATTATAAGCGGGCGCTAGGCACTCTTGAGCAATACATCCAGGAGAACAAACCAGCGCACTAACAATCACCCTGCAAGGAACCCGACGAAAAAGAGCAAGGGCCACTCCCCTGCTCTTTTTGTTTGCGCTTTCCAATCGCGGAGTATGACATATAATACTCGGCCAGAATTTCTGATCGAGGTTAAACAACGTGGGCATCTTTAAGAAGCTTTTTAAATCGCCTCCGCCTGAACCTGCCAAACCTCAATATCCAGCTTTAGAGCGATGCTCAGCTAAGTTAGAAGCGTTGCTAGAAGGAGAAGCCGAGCGGCTTCGGGCGCTCGGAATCCCGATCCCTGAAATAAAAACTGACGCGGTTATACGGAAAGATACATACACACAAAGCGCTGACGGAAAATCTTGGACCGGCACAGCCACGTTCTTGTTTTTCCCCACCTTTGCCCTGCCGCCGCACCTAATGTTTAGAGTGCAGAGACTTCCCAATAAGCGTTATGTTGAAAATGAATTTGAACTGTACCTGGTCTACTTTGTCAGTGCTGATGCCGAGACCATTAAGCAGATCGAGCAAGAATTTGAAGACGGAAGTTTGCCCGCATTAGTAGAAAACAACCGAGGGCAATGGTTAAACCGCGACCCCTATGCACTGTATAAGGCAGTAATGAAGAAAAAGAGTATTTGGGATCGGAACCCCGAAATGAGATGGACAGCAGATGAAAAAGACCTAAAGGATATATCTAAGCACCATTCTTATATACCACCGCTTGAAGTAGTCGAAGGAATGACCCCCGACGAGATGACCCTATTTCACCGGCGCTATTTATTGTGTAATTGGCTCAGTGCGTTCATCAGCGACACCGAAGAAAAAGAAATGTTTTCGCGCCGCCGCTCTTATGATAATGATCAAATATATATTGGTGCTCCATCATACTCAGTATCACACTCAATGCTTCACGAAGCTTCCCTGCCCTCCAGGGACTTACCAGAGCACGTGGTGTGGCTCAAAATCACCCCGGCCCTTGATTCACGGCCAGCGGTGATGCGTCAATTTTTAGATAGCCTGCGAGAGATTCCACGTCCTATTCTCTTTGAGATCGTCAGCCACCAAGGAAGCATTTATTTCCAATTGATGTGCGCCGCTCAAGACCACAACTTCATTGAGCGCCAGCTCCAATTATATTTCCCTTCGTTTACAATAGCGGAGCTTCCTAATGCAGTAACCACCGCGCCGCTTTATTCCTTTGATGCCTACCCTTATTCTTCTACCGAAAGCTTCAAAACGAGCACGGATTTTACGATTGACCCTAACCAGCAGCTCTTTACCATTCTTGCTGACACCGCTCCACACGACTACACCAGTGTACAATTTTGCTTTGCACCACTCGATAAAAAAACGATTCGGATGTTCATTGATTTTGCTAAGGCCGAAAGTGTTTCTGACCGAGCATTGAAGCCCCTGGAAAAAATCCAGCCTGCCTGGTTAGCGGGCCTGCGTGTTTTTGCCAGCCAGCCAGCGACATTAGAGGCAATCAAAACAACCTTCCTTAAGCAATTTGAGGCCCTACAAAAACAGTGGACCATTTTAGAGACCAAACGGCTACCATCCAAAGACCAACGTACAAGCCCTTGGGGAATTGTGAACACTGCTGAATTAGTTACCTTTGCCCACTTCCCGGATAAGACTGTCCAATGTGATTTGTTGGAGACTGCCCAAATGAAAGCCAAGCTGCCGCCCGACCTCTACACCAAAAAAGGCGTTGTTATTGGCACGTCCACCGCACGCGGCCAAACCAAGACCGTTACCATTCCTGATTCAGTGCGCGACCGCCACGCCTATGTAGTGGGCAAATCTGGGACTGGCAAATCTACCCTGCTCTTTAACTGCATCCGGCAGGACATCGAGCGCGGCAATGGTGTGGCCGTCATTGATCCACACGGCGACTTGGTTGAAGAAGTGCTGCGCTACATCCCCCAGGAACGCATCGAAGATACGATTTACTTCAACACTGCCGACAAAGAACACCCGATAGGCTTAAACATCTTGAACGCCCAGGACGAGGATGAAATCGGGCTATTGGCCGATGACCTGCTCATCACCTTTAAGCGGTTGAGTGAATCGTGGGGCGAGCGAATGGAAAACATTTTGCGCTATAGCTTCCATTCGCTACTGCGGGCCGAGGGCGCCACGTTCCTCGACCTCAAAACCTTGCTCCAAAACCCGGACTACCGGCAGCAGGTGGCCGCTTCATCAAACAACCGGATGCTGCGCGATTTTTGGGCGCTTGAATATCCTAATTACCCCAAAGACGCAGCCCAGCCGATCCTAAACCGGATGAGCAAGTTTTCACTCTCCCCTACCCTGACCGGCATCCTTGGCCAGCCCGATTCGAGCCTCAATTTTTTTGACGTGATCCAGAATAAGAAAATCCTGTTGGTCAATATCTCAAAGGGGCAAATCGGAGAGGACACGGCGCAGCTCTTAGGCTCGCTCATTGTCTCCCAGCTCCAGCTCGCGATTATGCGCCGCGCCGCGATGCCCAAAGAAGCACGAGACCCGTACTATCTCTACGTTGATGAGTTCCAGAACTTCACCACGAGCGCCTTTGAGAAAATTTTAAGCGAAGCCCGAAAATACAAGCTCTGCCTGACCCTGGCCCACCAGTACATTTCCCAGCTCGACGAGCGCACCAAAAACGCGATCCTGGCCAACATAGGGACGATTGTGATGTTTCAGTCGTATCCGGCAGACGCGCAGGCCCTACGGCCAGAATTAGGCCAATACGAGCCAACTGACGTAACCAACCTGAACACGGCCAGCCACGAAGCCCTGTGTAAGCCCTCGACCCAGAGCAAAGACACCTTTATGCTCCAGACCCTCGCGCGGCCGCCGAAGCCTGAAAGCCACGCCAAGCAGATTATCGAATACACCCGCGAGAACTACGCCACCACGCCGATCAGCTACGACGCGCCGGCAGTCGGCCACTCCCCTGCTCCCCAAGCCGTAGCGCCGGCGATCCACTACCCGACGCGGCCAGCTAGGGCGCTGCCCAAAGAGTTTGCAAACCAGGGCGACAGAATCTTGCACTACGTCAGCCAGGCCGAGTGGCTGGCCACCCCGCAGATTCACCAGCTTTGCTACTCGCACGTCAAAGAAGAATCGCGCAAGTCAAACGCCAGCCGCGACCTGAAAGCCCTACTCGAAACCAAGCGGGTCAAGTTTCAAAATTTTGGCAAAGAAAAAATCTACTACACCGGGCGGCAGCCCAATCCAACCACGCACAATTATTCAATCCGCGATTTATTTGCCAAAATTTTGGCGAGCGATTACGAACTGGCCGAGGTCAATTTCTTCCCGCAGCTCCCCGGCCTCACGCCCGATCTGGCGGTTTCATTTTTGAATGATGACGGATCGCAGACCAAAACATTTTGGGAGTATGACGCCGGCACAGAAGGTATTGCAGAGCTGCTAAAAAAAGTGTCGCGCTATGATTTATTGGCCAAGGATTCTCTCGTGGTGTTTGTGTTCAATACCAAAGAAAGGTGCGGCAGTTTATCAAGGCAGCAGGAGCTACACGCATAGTCTGTGCAGTCATCAACGAATTTATGACGCTTGATGACAAGGCGTTTATATCCACAGCCGGCGGGGAAAGTGCGAGCGGAGCGAGCGGGCTATTCAGAGAATAAAATTAAGATTGATAAGTGAGTGCAAGCGACCAAATTTGCAACAGTTGCAGACTCGCGAGTGATAACTGACTTATCGATCAATTATCAATCAATTGTCATACTGTTACTGCTTGAATTGCAGGCCTTTTGTGAAATAATCCTTCCTCAGAAGTCATTCCCAAAGATGTTAAAAGGCAAGAATATCTTTGACCATTTATTGACCAGAATAGTCAGAAACAGGCGTAAATCAGCAGTACCCCTCGCAATGGTCAGTGGCTATAACTTGTAGAGATTTCAACCAATTGCAGCTATTACGAACTCAGCCGTAGAGCCTAAAACCTGGCTCATAACCCAAAGGTCGCAGGTTCAAATCCTGCCCCCGCAACCAACATCGAGGGCCGCAAGGCCCTCATTCCATTTGGGTTAGTAGTTTCTGCCATGTCGCGTTTAACTCGCCTTCTCACTGCTCCAGGTCACAAGTAGGTCACAATTGTTCAAGAGCTCGGCAGCCACCACCTCAATCATGTCGCCGACCGCCTCTGTATCCACATGCACGTAGATGTCTGAGGTCGTTGATTCACGCGAGTGGCCCAGCGCCTTCTGAACCCCCTTGAGGTTGCGCGTCTTTGCATAGGCCACGCTCCCAGCCGTGTGCCTGAAGATGTGGAAGCCGAACTCCCTGTCTGATCGTTCAATGCCGAGCGCATCCATTGCGGGATACAACACGACGTTTCTCAGGTGATCGGGGTCGAACGGCGAACCATCCGCTCGGCAGAAGATGAAGTCATGTGGTCGAGTAAATGCCGACTTCATTCTCTCCTGCCTGAGTAGATCCGACAGCACGACTGGTAGGCGCAGGACGCGCTCGCTGGCTTTCGTCTTCGGTGGCTTTAGCGTGCCCCGCCAGAGGCTATGCGTGATCGACAGCTCTCGCGTCGTGAAGTCGAAATTCAACCAGCACAGGCCGAGGCACTCGCCCAACCGTAACCCCGTGGTCGCCAGCAAAACAAACAACACCTTGTATTCTTGTGGAACTTGGTCGATGATCGCCCTCAGCACTTCTACTGAAAGCACGGGTTTCTCTTCGGCCTCGTACTTCGGCTTATGGAGCTTGCTTTTCAGCGGCTTCGATTCGATCACCTCGTACTGGTGGGCAACCTCAAACATTGTGTTCAACAGGGCATACAAGTTAGAGGCGTACTTGGGTGAAGCCTTGCCTCGCAAGCCATCAAAAAACACCGTCATGTCGGCAGGCGTGATGTCGCTCAGACGTCTGTCGCCGAACGCCGGCATGAGATGCGTTTTAATCATGCTCTGGTAGCTGTAGATGGTTGAGGGTTGCAACTGCTGGTTCTCCTGGTAAGACTTCCACAACCCTTCAACGAAGCCGCGGAACGTCTCGCCTTTAGTCTGCTTACGTGGGTTGTTGTTCTGCTCATTGATCCGCTCCATGAACGGGCCGGCTGCTTTGAGCGCTGCTTTCTTGTTGTTTTTGTCGTAGCAGCCTTCCAGCTTGGCGCGTTTCAATGACCACTGGCCAGTTTGGTGGTCCAGCTCCCAATACCTGACTGTCCACTGCCGGTTATGCCATTGGACATTTCCCTTCTGGTAGCTTCTTCGTCGAGCCATCACAAACTCCTTTCGTGAGGCTCGCGTCTTGTTTTCCACGTATAGCTATACCTCGTCATCATCGTCGCCGTCAATGGGAGAAGGGTGCCCGATTTGCCGTTGTAACCACTCTCTGAACTCTTCCGATTCGGTGTCGAAACGTAACCTATTCAGGCCCGGACATCGAGGTGGTGGATCAAATGCACCCGCCCTCGTACGTTTGTAGACCCAGTGGATTGAGAAGCCGACAAACCTTGCGAGACGAACTGGCCCCCAAATGCGCGGGCCGGGCAATTGAAGATTTGAACTCATAGCTTTCGAAAGGCACAACACCTACTGCTCGTAGACAGACAAGAGTCAGATATACTAACGATCATCATAATAGGGGCCGCTCCGATGAACCTACCCGATCGCTGTTAATAGCACGATCACGCAGGGCCAAATCCTTTATACGAGCTCGTGTTTCTGGCTCTACCTGACCTCAGAAACCCTTGCCTGAGGATTCCTTCCTAGCCCCTGCAAGCAATGGGCCGCAGTTGCGCGGTTTCCCCATTCTTACCAGCAGTACCTTGAATAAATAGATTTCTTGTCGGCTGAGATTAGGAGCGAACAATTTTCGGCCCACCGCGGCCCAGCCCGGACCGCCGGCCAGCCCGGTGAAGGTTGAGAGCTTTATGTGAAGAGACAGTCTCTCTTTGAAGAAGGGGGACAGACACTCAGGCGGCAAAAAGCATAGGTCATGACGTAATCATATCGGGCTATAAAGCGTGACACCGGACCGCAATAGATTAACCAGAGGCGCCGCGGTTGAGGTATGATTGCTCGCCGTGATTGCCGGGAGTTATAAGCGACAATCAATCTGCTTTGCCTTCAGCATCTTCGAATGCTTGACTCCACCCATTGCGCTGCATACTCTTTACAGCGCACATGACTGAAAAAGTAGAGGAACAGACTCTCGGAAAAGCCATCCGCAAAGCCAGGGCTGAAGCCGGCCTCAGTTTGAGGAAGCTTGCCGGCCAATTGTCTAAACATCCTTCCTATATCAGCGATATAGAAAACGATAATAGGGTTCCCTCCGAAGCGGTGCTTCAGGATCTGTCAACAATCCTGAATATCAACTTTGATCATTTGATGGCTTTGGCAGGGCGTCTGGGCGAAGGTACCGTGGAATATGTGAGAAAGCATCCTACGGCGGGTGTCATCCTGAGATTGATATCAGCCGCCGACTTGCAAGAAGAAGACCTCAGAAAGCTCCTACAAGCTACGGAGCGGATCTGCCGGAATAAAGGAGTGGATGCGAAAAGCAAGGTTCGCTCCGGTAAGGTAAAGCAGGTGGTTTAACTATCCTTAATAGAGGGCTTGGGATTGTGATCAGACTCTTCCCCAAATAAAGGGTCTCAGCTGTATGCCCGCTACTAGCTCCATTCATCGTCTGCATTCACCAGCGCCCGATCTTATAGCAGCATGTGCGTAAATGCTTCCTGTTGACAGACAGGTGTATACGCTATATCGTTTGTCGGCTAGTATGCAGACAAGAGAACAAAAGTACATGAATCAGGATACCCATGGCTACTGACCGTCAATACGTACTGAGCGGAGTGCTCTTGGCGCAGCTTATCGGAGATGCCGCGACCCTGAGCCGTTATTTCCTCCTTCTGAGACGGGTGTTCCCGAGGCAAAAGATGTAATAAGGCCAGGCGGCAAACTCTGGCTGACCCGCACCCCAATCGCCCTTGAGCTGGCTGAAAATCTGCGATCCGATAGCAGCTTGACGGTCGCGGCTCGCGTTACTTCTGATGTTCCGGATCGCAACCGGAATATACTGATTCCTGGCGGAACGACTGCCATGATTTCTTTCCTCACCGCACCGAAATTGCGGCGGTTGGTGAATGTTCCGTCAGACGAGATTTGGGTCACCTTGATTGATGGGCGCCGGCTGTTGCTCCGGGGCGAAGTAAAAGATATGAGGGGCTTCTCAGAACTGAAGGCAACCGTGCATAGGCGCGGCGGCCAGTGCTTTTTCGCGAAGTTCCTGCGCGGCAGCGGTTGCGTTGCTGCGGGATTTTTGACCTGGAATAATGATCTTCGCGATGCTTCTCCTGTCATAAGCGATGTACTAAAAGACAATCCTACATCCGGCGAAAACGTCCTGGAAGTGCGCGCGGGCACGCCGTTCTTCCTGCAATTGCGTTGATCTCATCGGGCTTCCAGCGGCGCAGAGGAAGACGAGAATTGGTGCCAGAATCAGGCTTGAGAGGTACACAATTATGACCAACGGAGCACGATTTTCTGTCTCGGATTCGCAGAATGACAGAAGGGCGAATGGTGTCGGAGAGAACTGGCTCAACACGCTCGATCCGGGGCAGCGGCTTCTCTGCTTCGCCTCGCTTGTGCGCGTTTTCACACTTGGCCAGGCGGCGCGTTATGCCTGGGGTAGCGATGCCCGCGCCGCTCGCAAAGTTCTTGAATCGTTCGTCTGGCAACGCCGCTGGTTGAGGGTCATGAAGAATTCTCCGTTGCCGAAAGACTGCGGCGGAGGCACAACGGATGTCTATTACTTGACCCTCGCGGGCATCAGCCATCTGAAAAAAATAGCGCCAACTTTGGCGCGGTATGCGCGCCGGCAACCGCCTCGCGGCGTGCTGCGTCAGCGAATCCCACACGACCTGCTAATCGCTGAGGCCTACCTTTATATCCATGAGCGTTGTCTGATCCTAGAGTTCATTCCGGAGGAGACGCTGAAGAGCCGACTCAGGAAAAATGGCGGGCGGCGCACCGAGAATGGCGATTCTGGGAGCAACCGCGAAGCTACCGGTGACTTCAAGGTGCGTGTGGTCAAGCGTGGTCAAGAGGGAGCCCCCTGCTGGGTTGAGTGCGAGGTATCTTTGCACTTAGACGCAGACCAGATCGCAGCCAAACCAGCCGCCATGGTTTGGTTTACTGCCAGCAGGCAGCAGTCTGATATCATCGAAACGGTGCATGGGCTGAAGGCGATTCTGCTGGCGGATGTGGTGCGCCCATGCCGCCCGAAAGGTGGCGAGCAGACCGTTGCGGAAGTGGCTGCCGAGCGCGCAGGGGACGATGGGACAGCACCTCCTGTGCAGCGGCGAGAGCACAGAGGCGGGTTCAATGAGGCGCATCAAAGGGTGCTAGAAGCGCTCAAGCTGTTGGGCGGCTGTGCCACGGCAGAGGCCATTGCAGGGGTGCTGCGAGGCGAGCGGAGCGGCGTCAGTCGCACCCTCAAGGAGCTGGAAACGACAGGAAAATTGCGGCGCGAGGACATCCATTTTCATCCTGGACGAGATCGCGGCAGGCCAAGAGGTTTGTACTTGGATGCGCACTCAGAGCCCCAATCACTTGGTTCAAGGTGGCATCGATTGATGTTGTCCCAGGTCGTGGTTGTGAGCACGAGTAGTGGGTACAGGGTGCACGCCTACGATGGGATGATGGGCGTAGTGGAACTCCGATATGAAACATATCTGACTGAGCCGCCGTTGATCTTTCTCATCGATGACCCGCAGGTCGCGGTGAGCGAAATCAGTAAACGTTTGGCACTCACCCGATCACGATACATTAACGCAAGGGCCACGGTTGTTGTCGCAATGATAGCTGAGGAACGGATGAGTGAGTTGTACAGGCTTGTTCCACAAGTGGAGATTTATGATGTTTCTCAACGCCTCGTTGGTGAATAATCCGAGCATCATTAATGCATTTGGCGTCTACTCTCTTCCGCACCGCTAGTGCATTGCAGATGACTAACTGATGCTTTCAGTGGTGCACGAGCCGTTCATCTGCGGTGAACGAGAAAACGCATCGGCGATGAACCGCCAGAGCTTCAACTGAATATAAATCGGCCTCAAGGCCCAGTTGATGGCCGCTTGATCTTCACAAAAATGTCGTCCCAAAATCCCGCCGATATTTTTGTAAGCAAAAAGCCCTCACAAAAATCCCCAAATAAGATAAGCTCCTGACTAGCAACAACATAGCACCTCCTCACAAAATCCGGAGAGTAGTAGGGAGGGCAGATGTAGTAGGGCTTTGTAATTGGATCGAGATGGTATGAAGGAACTGAGCGTCGCGGGTGTGCGACATCGCAGCGGCTCAAGGGTCACTGGCGGGATTAGTCTGAGACTTTCTTCATTGCCATGCGCAGGCGTCGACGGTGTCGTGGAAGATGAGATTAGAGAGACGGTGCGCCCCACGGCGGAGTTGTTCGTAGTCGGGAGAGCGGTAAAAAGTGACCAGAGTTCAGCCTCATGAAAAACGATCTGCGAAGAGGGCGCAGCGTCCGGCGAGTATGGACTAGGCCCCCGCGATCGAACGATTGCAGGCGCTGTGGAGCAGGCATATCTCGGATGATCCGATCCTGGTACCCAGGCAGTTGAGAGTGCTGCGCCCGTGCCGCCCTCTTCAGTCTTATGGATTGCGCCTACCAGTCATGACGCATCACTGTCGGGACGGTCCAGCCCGCGGTTCCGGGATAAAGCCAGGTGTGCAATTCCGGCCCCTTCCCCGCCGCTAATCTTGCCAACGTCGCGGCGTCCGGCGGGGTGCTGGGATTGTCCAGTGGGCAGGTCCAGTGAAGCCGCCCGCCGTAGTCTTGCGGCCACAGGTATGGGATCCAGGGCGACAACTCCCGGCGGGTTGACGACACGGATTGCAACAGGCCCGTAATGGGTTCAGGCGCCGGCGGGATGCCTCCCCTCTCGCCTGCCGATATGTCTCCGGCTGCTTCAGCAATTATCCATTCCTGCCGATGATGTTTGGTAGCCAGCGAGTGAAGGTGCTCGCGAAGCTCCCGGCAGGCCTGCTGGATGTCATATTCGAGAGCGGCGATGCGATCCCACCGTTCGTAGTTCAAGTCTTCATTGGCCATCGTCCGCAAGAGGAGGCCGCGCAACGGCCCGACCCAGGGTTCTGTCTCATCGAGTACGTTCGCCAGGTCAGCTAGCGACACGTGGGCGATGAAAGGGATTTGGATTCTCGTGATGTCCAGGACCTGCTGACGCCCGGTCGTCGAGGGGACAGACTCCTCTCGCCGCGCCACATTCACGACACCGCCGAGGAAGCTATCGACGAGGAGATTGTCAGTCCAGCCGACTGCTGTTTGTGTGCACCCGACGAGGGCGGCTGGCAAGACCACGAGGCGGCCCGTCTTGAGTAGCGGGAGGGCTTCACTGGCAAGAAAAGCCACAACCTCTTGGGGTAACGGGTTCGCCCAAGAAAGCGCCGGATACCATTCCTCGCGGATTATCGAGCCAGCCGCCACCGAGTAACCGTGGCCTCCGAAATCATCCGCGCCATCACCGTACGCCATGTGCATCGGGGTGATGACCATTCCGCTCCCCAGCTCGCCTTTCCATTTCACGACCACGGTCTCAAACAACGGGCAGAGGACTCTTGCCCACTGGCGGATGTCATCGACCGTCCGAGCGTCAACCGCTATCGCGGCGTGAGGTCTCGCACGGATGGCCGCGGCCACCCTTGAGAACCCGCCGCGTCCCCAGAAGTCGAAGAGTTCAGAACACGGGGACGGGTCACCCGGTTTCCCCTGCCACTCCTGCCACCAGGATACCAATGGCACAAGCTGTTCAGAGATGGCGGTCCGGAGCCCCCGCTGCGTTGCCTCACGCTGGATTTTCAAAGCGTCAGCGGACTGGAACCAGTCAACGGTGAGTTGCACAACATTGCCCAGGAACCGCCGGAAAGCGCGTGGCCGGGCCTTGGCTCCTTCTGGCAGTCTCGAATCCGCCAGGAGGGCGTCTACGGCTTTAGTTGCTTCCGGGAGATGTCCGCTCAGGGCGAGCGCCTCAGCCTCCTCCTCTGGGGACATCGATGAGGATGGAGTGGCTGACTTGATCAGCGGATACGCTGTGGGCGGTCAAGGTGTTATAACGCTATACTTAGGTAACGCAGGAAACATTTTCCCGAACATGCCTGAATCGAAGGCGCGCAAAGATAATATTGAGTCTTCGGATTCTCCCCTGATTCCTTCTGGCATGGTTCTGCCGCTTCCAGAGCCTCCTGACTTTTTGGGCACGGGCGACTTTGATGGTGATGGCCACAAGGACATTATTGCGGCGGCGAAACAGAGCGATCATTTCTACATCCTGCGCGGGGATGGGCGCGGCGAATTTGCCCAGGCAGCGCCGGTTGATGTCGGAGGTAACCTCACAACAATGTTGGTCGGGGATATGAATCGCCGCGACGGCCTAGAGGATGTGGTCGTCGCCGTGCGAAACCGATCGGGCTCACAAGTACGGGTGTATGAAAGCCCCAGAGGCGCGCTGCACGCCCCCCGAAGACATCCCTCTGCCAGCGGAGGCCACTTCGATGGCGCTCGGACAACTGGACGCCGAGTACGAGACAGACCTGGCTATTGCTTCAGGAAAGGAAATAGTCATCGTTCATGGCCGCGACCGGAAGCTTGCCTTAGCCAAAACTCGTCGTGATGAAGTTCAATCTGCATGAGTGACTTCTCAAAGGTTTAATTATAGTATCCGTTCGATAGTGATCGGCGATTTCACCGCAGACTCTAGTACGGCGTTAGCTCTGCTCGGTAATGATGGCCTCGTACACGTTTTAGAGCCGGAAACCTCTATCGCTCGCAGAAGAGCTGGCCGGCCACAAAGTGAGTTCGTCGGATGGCGGGAGAGGGTGGTGCCGGATCGGCACTGGACCAGTTCAGCCTTTTTACTTAGCGCAAGAGCTTCTAGCTTGCCTAAGGAGAGCATCATCGTTCTTGACCGTGAGAACCAACAGATTGTCTTGCTCGAAGAAACGCCCCTCGGTCAACAGGCCTGGTCTCAGCCCAGGGCGGGTAACTCACCTGGTCTCACATCTGTCACTTTGGGCGTTGAAGGTCAGCCCTCAGCGGTTCTCCCGATGCGCTTGAGCGGGGATGCATTGAGCGATCTTATCATTATGAGGTCAGGCCGGACTGCGCCAACAGTTGTCTTCACGCTACCACTCTCTACTTTCGTCGTGACCAATACAAATGATGACGGCAGTGGCTCTCTCCGGGCTGCGATGCAGAGTGCGAATCAAAGTCCGGGGCTGGATGTGATCACCTTCCGAATTGGCCAAGGGCCGCAGACCATCAGGCCCCAGCAAGCCCTGCCGATAATCACTGACCCCGTCATTATCGACGGCACAACTCAACCGGGCTATGCGGGCAGACCAATCATTGAAATAACCGGGCGGGATACAGCCCCACAAGACGGGTTCGTAATCACCGCCGGAAACAGTGTCGTGCGCGGGCTGGTCATGAATGGGTTCAGCAGCCCTCCAGGGTTAATTATCGGGTTCGCCATCAGGTTGACGGACGGCGGGGGGAATATCGTTGAGGGCAATTATCTTGGCACCAACCTGAGTGGAGACGCAGCAGTTCCAAACGCCTTCGACGGCATCATCATAGCCGGGTCGCGCGATAACTTGGTCGGGGGCACGGTCGAGGCTGCGCGCAACGTAATCTCTGGCAATATACACAAAGGCGTGCTGATCATTAATGGGCTTCTCCCGAATCCCGACTTCCAGCATATGAGAGCCTTCAGCGGCGCGACCAATAATAAGGTTCTGGGGAATTTTATCGGCACTGACTACACTGGCACTAGCGACGGGGGCTTTGATATCAACGCCTCTGCGGCATTAGGCAATGGGGATGATGGGATTGGTATTTTCGGCTCAGACAACAACTATATCGGTCTACCCGACGCCGGAGGCGCTAACCTCATTTCTAACAATGGCGGAGGAGTGGTGGCTACAGCGGCGTGGCGATTACCGATCAGGGGTCCAATGGGGCGGCCGGCAATTTAGTGCAGGGCAATCTGATCGGCACAGATATTTCTGGCACGAAGTCGCTGGGCAATTATGACGAAGGGATAGTCATCGCCGATGACCCTGATATCAATAGCACCGGCAGCGCGGCGAGCAACCTGATCGGAGGGACAACCCCGCGGACGCGCAACGTGATATCGGGTAATGGCCGCAGTCCCGTACCCGGTAACCGCTATGGTATTCAATTCCAGGGATCGCGCTCGCATGACAACCTTGTGCAAGGCAATTTTATTGGCACAGACATTTCCGGCACCGGTCGCCTTGGCAACGGCGAAGGCGTTCTGCTCAACCATGAGACTCGTCACAACACGATTGGCGGTGTGCTTACGGGGACACGGAACGTTATTTCAGGGAATCAACGGCATGGGATCATCATCTTTGACGGAGCGACCGGGAACCTAGTTCAAGGGAATTTCATCGGCACCGACCACACGGGAACCGGACGACTCGGCAACGACTTCAGCGGCGTGAACACCGTTCAATCGCCCGGGAATATAATCGGCGGGGCCGAGGACGGGGCGCGTAACATTATCTCGGACAACGACTATGGTGTTGCCGTCGGACTGCGACCCAGCGTCCCCATATCAGGCAAGTTACTCATTGGTGAACAGGGCGTAACCGTACAGGGCAATTACATAGGCACGGATGTGGCTGGGAGTTCCGACATTGGGAACCGGCGCTGTGGCGTTCTAGTGGACGTACAGACAAGAGAGAATCACTCATAGGAAACTTGATTGCCTATAACGGACAGCCTGGCATCTGCATCCCGAACACATCTGTTGTTCCCAACAATCAAGGCGATCCTGGAGTTAGTATCGAGATCAGGTCGAACTCAATCTTTGCTAACCGCGGTCTGCCAGTAGACCTTGGCGAACCCGGCCTGAATGTGAATGATTACAAAAACAAAGATGGCGACGTTAAGCCCTTCCCCGCCAACAAACTGATCAATCATGCGGAATTGACTGCTGTTATCCCTTCGGCCGCTGCCACCTCCTCAGCCAATGCGCTGAATACAGCGGTAACCGTCCAAGGTATCTATAAAGGCAAATCGCTAACGCATTACCGGTTGGAATTTTTTCAGGGTTGCGGCTGCGCCGGCGGAAATGAAATCTGTAACATAGATAGGAACCAGCCGCCGCTTCACTTTGTGGAGGTGAATACGGACGATGAAGGAATTGCGTCTTTCACTACCGTACTCACCTTAAACCTGAATTTGGGACAGAGTTTCATTTCTTGTTCAGCGACGGACCCAGAGAATAACTCGTCGGAATACTCCCCGTGTATTGCTGTCGATGGCCGAAGCCCAACATTTATTCCAGCCATAGCGAAGATAGGCTTCGATGGCAAGAACATCATTGTCGAAGGAGAGAACTTCGACTCAGCGACCGCCCTGTTCATTGATGACGTAGAAATGAAGACCCGCAATGATCAAGAACGCCCGAAAAACCGGCTAATCAGCCCGAAGGCGGGTAAGAAAGTAAAAGCTGGCCGGGAGGTCATTCTTTACACCAAGAACGGTGACAGCACCCGTTCAGAAAGATTTTCGTACACGCGCGAGTGACGCAGAGGCGGCCACGCGACCGGATGATAGTTCTTCGCAATCCTGTAAGCGCAGCAACCAAGAGGACGCCTCAGTGATAAAAGCGTACTCATTAGATTTATGCCCGCGCCTTTAAGTCTATGAGCAAGGGCAAGGCAGGAGTGCAATCCTTACAAGAATGCTTGGTCCTGAAGGCGCATGCTAGCCGTAGAGCGGCGCCACTCACGCTTCATCGACAAAGGCAGCTTCGATTTGACGCTCACATGCATCTGTGGAAGAACGCGTAAAGGCGCGTCCCTAGCTCTACAATAATGCGTACAGGAGGGATTTATGTTTAAGACGAAAGGCCCCTTCTCCCTTTGCTCCTATAGATTTTCTTCCTGATTTTCTTGGCTTGCGCTTCCAGCTTCTGTGCTTCACCCTTCCTATTCATGTGCCTCAGCAGAGACGAGTATTGCTCTAATATTGCTGCAACGTTCGGATGTTCATTCCCAAAAGCCTTTTTGGATATTCCCAGTGACCGCCGAAAGAGAGGTTCAGATTTGAAATATTTCTTCTGAATCATATAAAGGATAGCTAAGTTATTGAGCACTGCTGCAACGTCAGGATGGTCGGGGCCTAATACCTTTTCAAGAATGGCTAAAGATCGCAGGTATAATGATTCAGCTTCGGCATACTTGGCCTGCTCGCGGTATAAGGTCGCTAAGTTGTTCAGGCTTATGGCCACACTAGGGTGC